>JAFUQL010000201.1 GCA_017472375.1 Oscillospiraceae bacterium
CTGGCGGCTGGGCTACGCCTGCGGCCCCGCTCCCATCATCAAGGTGATGACCAAGATCCACCAGAGCTGCATCATGTGCGCCCCCACCACCAGCCAGACCGCCGCCGTGGTGGCCGTGCGTGAGTGCGACGAGGAGATCGAGCGGATGCGGGACGAGTACAACCGCCGCCGCCGGCTGCTGGTGAAGCGCTTCAACGACATGGGCCTGACCTGCTTTGAGCCCCGGGGCGCGTTCTATGTGTTCCCCTGCATCAAGTCCACCGGCATGACCAGCGAGGAGTTCTGCAAGGCCCTGCTGTATAAGAAGAAGGTGGCCATCGTGCCCGGCGATGCCTTTGGCGAGTCCGGCGAGGGCTACGCCCGGGTGAGCTACGCCTACTCGGTGGAGCACCTGGTGGAGGCCCTGAACCGCATCGAGGAGTTCCTGCAGGAGCTGCGGGAGGGCAAGGCGTGAGCGCCGCCATCCTCTCCCGCCGGCTGCCGGGCTACGACCAGCCGGCGCTGGATGCGATGGTGGAGGAGCTGTTCTGTGCCCTGCCCGAGGCCGGGCGCATCGTTCCCGGCTGCACCGTGCTGCTGAAACCCAACCTGCTGGCCAAGCACGCCCCGGACAAGGGCGTGACCACCCACCCAAACGTGGTGCGGGCGGTGGCCCGGGCGGTGAAGCGCCGGGGCGCGGGCCGGGTCATCCTGGCCGACAGCCCGGGCGGCGTGTACAACCCCGCCCTGATGCAGAGCCTGTACAAGGTGTCCGGCATGGCCGCCGTCTGCGAGCAGGAGGGCCTGGAGCTGTATACCGCCTGCCAGTGGGGCACCCGCCCGGTGCCCGGCGGCCGGGTGGCCGGCGAGTTCACCCTGCTGGAGCCGGTGCTGCAGGCGGATGTGATCATCGACCTGCCCAAGCTCAAGACCCATGTGATGACCGGCTGCACCGCCGCGGTGAAAAACCTGTTCGGCTGCATCCCCGGCCTGCAAAAGACCGAGTGGCACATGCGCTTCCCGGACAAGGAGCGCTTCGGCCATATGCTCGTTGACCTGCTGCTCACCGTGCAGCCGGACTTCGCCATTCTGGACGGCATCACCGCCATGGAGGGCGACGGCCCCGGCGGCGGCGTGCCCCGGTACGCGGGCGTGCTGCTGGCGGGCGGCGACCTGCCCGCCATGGACCTGGCCTGCTGCCACATCATCGGGCTGGACCCCATGCGGGTGCCCTATCTGGCCGCTGCCCACGAGCGGGGGCTGTGCCCCGCCGCCTTCGACCCGGCGTGGGTGCAGGGCGAGCCCATCGCGCCCATCCCGGGCTGGCAGCTGCCCTCCAGCTTCACCGGCGGCGGCAGCGGCAGCACCGACTTTGCCGAAAAGGTGCCCGCGCCCCTGCGCCCGCTGGCCAAAAAGGCCGAGGGCCTCATCGCGCCCCACCCGGTGATCGCCCAGGGCAAGTGCATCGGCTGCGGCAAGTGCGCCGAGATCTGCCCCCAGCACACCATCGTGGTGGGCAAGACCGCCCGCATCCGCGCCGGCGGCTGCATCCGGTGCTTCTGCTGCCACGAGGTGTGCCCGGTAAAGGCCATCGACGTGAAGCAGCTCAAGCTGTTCAAACTGTAAATATCACACGCAGATACGCATAAAACTCAACCGGCGCACCGCGCGGTACGGCTTCCTGCCGCGCCCGCCGTGCGCCTGTTTTGTCAGAGGGACTGAGCTATGAAACAAGTGACCGTACTGGCCCCCGCAAAGCTGAACCTGTCGCTGGACGTGGTGGGGCTGCTGCCCAACGGCTACCACGACCTGGACATGGTGATGCAGACCATCACCCTGTACGAGCGGCTGACCCTGCGCCGCAGCCCGGAGCTGAGCCTGCGCCTGCCGGGCAGCTGGGTGCCGGTGAACGAGAAGAACACCGCCATCAAGGCGGCCACGGCCTTTTTCAATTACACCGGCATCGCCGGCGGGGCCGACATGGAGATCGTGAAAAAGGTGCCGGTGCGCGCGGGCATGGCCGGCGGCAGCGCCGATGCGGCGGGCGTGCTGGTGGGCCTGAACGCCCTGTACGGCGCACATCTGTCCATGAGCGAGCTGTGCGCCCTGGGCGCGAAGATCGGCGCCGACGTGCCCTTTGCCCTGATGGGCGGCACCTGCCGGGTGCAGGGCGTGGGCGACTTCATCAAGGCGCTGCCCCCCTGCCCCCAGTGCTGGTTCGTGGTGGTGATGCCCAGCGTGGGCGTGTCCACCCCCGAGGCCTTTGCCCGCTACGACCGGATGGGCAGCCCGGTGCACCCGGACTGCGCGGCCCAGGAGGCGGCCATCCGGGACGGTGACCTGTACAACCTGTGCGCCGCCGCGGGCAACGCGCTGGAGCACTGCAGCGGCGCGGTGGAGACCCCGCACATCAAGGAGGTGCTGAACGCCCACGGCGCGATCACCAGCCTGATGACCGGCAGCGGTGCGGCGGTGTTCGGCGTGTTTGAGGACGAGGCCAAAGCCCGCGCGGCCCGCACCGCCCTGCGGGAGGAGTACCGCCAGGTGTACCTGGCCCGCCCGGACAAGGGCGGCGCGCGGGTGCTGCCCTACCGCCCCGACCGGGACCGCAAGCCCGCCCCGCGCCCCCAGCCCGACCGGGACCCGCGTGAGCCGGGCAAGAACAAGCCGCGGCGGTGATCGTTATAAAGAAGCAGTGATCGTGCCCCCTCAGTCACGCTAACGCGCGTCAGCTCAGCTCTGCACACCCTGCGAGCGCCCCCGTAGAACGGGGGCAGTCTTTACCGCGGCGGTGTTGCCTTCCCCCTCCGGGGTGCCTGAAGGGCGTGCAGTGGCCAAAGCCGACACAGTGAAAGCCTTCCCCCCTCGGGGGAAGGTGGCCGAGCGAAGCGAGGTCGGATGAGGGTCAACC
>JAFUQL010000202.1 GCA_017472375.1 Oscillospiraceae bacterium
TCCACGGCGATGGGGGTCAGCAGGGTGATGGTGCCCACGCTGGTGCCCATGGCGGTGGACACGAAGCACGCCACCACGAACAGCACCGCCACGGCAAACTGCGCCGGGATGATGCTCAGCATAAAGTAGACCACGCTCTGGGCGCTGGAACGCCCCACCACGCCCACGAAGGCACCCGCCGCCAGGAAGATCAGCAGCATGGTGATGATGTTCTTGTCGCCCACGCCCTGGCCCATGATCTCCAGCTTCTCATCGAAGCTGAGCTTGGGGTTCTGCAGGCAGGCCACCAGAATGGCCACCAAAAAGCAGATGACGATGGGGATGTTGTAGAAGCCCATGGCGATGCCCATGCCGTACTCAAAGATCAGGCCCAGGCCCAGGTACAGCACCAGAAACACCAAAATGGGCAAAAGCGCTTTGGGGTTGCTCTGTTGTTTCATGTCGATCTTCTCCTTCACACGTCCTTCACACGCCGCCCCGGGGCCGCAGAGATGGGCGGCAGCTTGGTGGTATCAGCGCGATACTGCGCTGAACAGTTATAAACACTTTAACACGGCGGCACACAAACGTCAAGGAACGGGCAGATCCGGCAAAAGCGGGCCTGCCCGCCCGGCGCTGAAAGTGTGACGGAAAGTCAACGTTTTTTATTTAAGGATTAACCGGTGATAATGTGAATGCCCGAGAAAGATGTTATAATCGAAACGTTATAGAGGCGGAAAAGCAGGGAGGGTGCAGCATGCAGCTACAGGAGTTTTACCGGCAGGTGATCGGCCTGACCGACCCGGAGCTGGTCGGGCAATGCTGCGCCCGCACCGCGGTCCACACGCTGAAAAAGGGCGAGGTGCTGATCGACCAGGGGCAGACGCTCACCCATGTGTACTTTGTGCTGAAGGGCGTGCTGCGCAGCTATGCCGTGGACAAGAGCGGCCATGAGATCACCGACAGCTTTGCCTGGCAGCCGGGCGACGCCGCCGTGCCGAACTGGGAGCTGCGCGCCCCGGCCGCACAGCGGGTGGAGGCGCTGACCGCCTGTGAGCTGGCGGCCATCCCGGTGGAGCTGGCCGAGGAGCTGCTGCGCACCAGCCCGGAGGTGGTACGCTTCTGTGTGCAGGTGCTGGTGAAGGCCTGTGACCGGCACCGCGCCATCAAGGCGGTGCTGTACCGGTACTCCTCGATGGAGCGTTACCGGTGGTTCCTGCGGGAGTACCCGGGCCTGATCGACCAGATCAGCGGCCGGTGCGTGGCGTCCTTTCTGGGCATCACCCCGGTGACCCTCAGCCGGCTGCGCTCCACCCTGCGCCGCCAGCAGGCCGCCGACCGGGCCGCCGCCGAGTGAGCGCCGCGCAAATTTTCAATGAACGATGATCCACAGACCCATCCATACAGCAAAAGGGCGCTCCCTGCGGGGAGCGCCCTTTTGCGTTGCAGTTCAGAGGGGTCACTTGCCGTTTTTCTCGTCGGCGCAGTGGCTGGAGCAGCTGGAGCAGTCGCCGTTGCAGCCGCCCTTCTGCCAGCCGCCGTTCTTGGCGATGAGGGCGATGGCGGCGGTGAAGAACACGATCAGGCCGATGATGACCAGGATGCTGTTGAGGGACATGGGGGCCTCCTTATTTTAAATCGGTATGGATCCATCGAATGAGGGCCGGGCGGGGGCGGTTTTGGGTGGTGTGCGATGCAGTATGCCGCGCCCTGGCGCTGATACGATTCTATCACAAAGCCTGTGCCCGCGCAAGGGAACAGGGGGCAGCTCCCAATTTACTTTTGGACTGACAAGATCCAACTCCGGCAATTTCACCAAGGATCGATGCTTACAGGAAAATGCGATAACGTGAACGAAAAGATAAATGGGGGGGTGTCGCTTTTGCGGCAAGAAGCCGCA
>JAFUQL010000203.1 GCA_017472375.1 Oscillospiraceae bacterium
CAGGGCCGAATAACCGTCAAAGGTAACCACATAACCGCTGGCTCGGAAGAGATAATCCCCTGCTGTAATGGAGGCAGACACGGTGTCCTGTTCGCAGTCGCTCATCTGGCTGGCAATAAACCGGGTCCAGATCAGCCGGTACAGCTTGGCCACATCGCCGCTGATGCTCTTCTCAGCCTCGTCGGGGGTCAGGGAAGGCACGCTGGGACGGATGGCCTCGTGGGCATCCTGGGCAGCGGTGGCACTGCGGGACTTCCAGGTGCGCTTGTGCTTGTAGACGTACTTGTCGCCGTAGTTGCCGCTGATGTACTCGCGGGCACCGGCCACGGCCTCCTCGCTGACACGCAGGCTGTCGGTACGCATATAGGTGATGAGGCCCATGGTGCCCCGCCCGGCGATGTCCACGCCCTCATACAGGGTCTGGGCGGCGCGCATGGTGCGGGTGGCGGTGAAGTTCAGCCGGCGGCTTGCCTCCTGCTGCAGGATGGATGTGATGAAGGGGGCGGCAGGGGTCTTTTTCCGCTTGCCCTTCTTCAGCTCGGTGACCACATAGTCCTTACCCTGCAGGCCCTGTTCCACAGCGTGAGCCTCCTCGGCGCTGTGAACTTCCAGCTTCTTGCCGGCGGCGGTGGCTGCCAGCCGGGCGGTAAAGCGCTTCTGGCTGCCCGGCGGGCTCAGCAGCGCATCGATGTTCCAGTATTCCTCGGGCACAAAGGCCTCGATCTCCTTCTCACGGTCCACGATCAGCCGCACAGCCACGCTCTGCACGCGGCCGGCGGACAGGCCCCGGCGCACCTTGCGCCACAGGAACGGGGACAGCTTGTAACCCACCAGACGGTCCAGGATACGGCGGGCCTGCTGGGCGTTGAACAGGTCCATGTCGATGGCACGGGGGTTGGCCATGCCCTCGGTGACGCCCTTCTTGGTGATCTCGCCGAAGGTGACCCGGTTGGGCTCGGCGGGGTCCAGGCCCAGGATGTGGGCCAGATGCCAGCTGATGGCTTCGCCTTCCCGGTCCGGGTCGGTGGCCAGCAGCACGCCGTCCGCGGTCTTGGCGGCGGCTTTCAGCTCCTTGAGGAGCTTCTCCTTGCCCTTGATGCTGATGTACTGGGGGGTGTAGCCGTGCTCCACGTCGATGCCCAGCTGGCTGGCGGGCAGGTCGCGGATGTGGCCCATGGAGGCGGTGACCTCATAGCCATCGCCCAGGTATTTGCGGATGGTCTTCGCCTTTGCAGGCGACTCCACGATCACGAGTTTTGCCATGGTGATTGCTCCTTCTGCCGGCCTTGGCGGCCGGTCCCCGCCCGGTGAGGGCGAGGGGGTGTCTCTAGAGGGCAACGCGGCAGGATGCCGCGGGAAATGCACAGTTGGGGCGCGGGGATGCCGCGCCGCTGCTGCCTGCCCTCCCAGACAAAAACGAGGGGGCAGGGCTTATTATTTCATACTGGGGCAGGGGTATGCGCTCAGCGCCGCTGGTACCGCCGCCCCGCCAGTGCCACGATGTGGCCGCCCAGCTCCAGCCGGGTGAGGGCCGCCAGCAGTTCGCCCACGCCCAGACCGGTGGCCTGGCACAGGGCCTCAAAAGCCACGGGACGGGCGCCGAATTTCTCCAGCACCGCCGCATCCGCCGCGCCCAGGGGCGCAGGGCCGCCCTCCGGCCGGGTGATGCTCAGGCCGCCCGCAGGCAGACCGATGGCCTCCAGGATGCAGCCGGCATTCAGGGCCGGGGCCGCCTCGCCGGCGGCGATCAGCCCGTTGGTGCCCGCACTCATGGGGCTGAAGATGCTGCCGGGCACGGCAAACACCGCCCGCCCATAGCGCTGGGCGTGGTGCACCGTGCTCATGGTGCCGCTGCGCTCGCGGGCCTCCACCACACACAGCACATCGCCCAGTGCGGCGATGAGCCGGTTGCGGTGCAGGAAATAGTTTTTGTTCCCGGTCACACCGGGGGCATATTCGCTGATGACCGCACCCCGCGCCTCCATCTCGGCGCGCAAACGCCGGTTGGCCAGCGGGTAAGTCTGGTCGATGGGGGTGCCCAGAATGCCGATGGTGGGCGCGCCCTTGCGCACCGCAGCCTTGTGGGCTTCGCTGTCCAGCCCGTCGGCCAGGCCGCTGATGAGGGTCGCGCCGCCCTCGGCCAGGCCCTCCCCCAGTGCGCGGGCCGCCTCCACCCCATAGGGGCTGGGCCGGCGGCTGCCCACCATGCTCACCCGGCCGCGGGCATCCAGTGCTGCCGGGTCCCCGGTGCAGTACAGCACCGCCGGCGCATCCGGGATCTGCACGAAAGACAAGGGGTAGTCCCCGTCTGCCCAGGTGATGATGCGAATGCCCTCGGCATCGCACTTCTCCAGCACCGGACCGTAGGCCTCAGGACCGCACAGCTCCATACGCTCGCGCTGTGGCTTGGTCAGCAGGGTGGAAAAATCCTCACTGCTGCGGGCCAGCCAGACGCTCTCGGCATCGCCGTACACATCCAGCAGGCTGCCTGTCTGGGGCGCGGCATAGCCCAGCACCCCGGCCAGCCACAGCCAGTACAGCCGCTCGTCCATGGTCAGCACCCCCGGCGGCGGAAGTGCCACAGCAGCACACTGCCCGCCACACTGGCGTTCAGGCTCTCCACCTGGTCGGTGATGGGGATGCGCACCGCCGCATCGCAGGCGGCGATGGCCGCCTCAGTCAGACCCTGGCCCTCGCTGCCGATGAGGATGCACACCCCTCCGGGGTATTCGCCGTCCACTTCGTCCAGCGGGCGGCTGTTGTACAGGGCCGCAGCAAGGCAGGCCACGCCCATGTGGCGCAGCTCGGCCATCGTGTCGGGCAGGCAGCGGCTCTCGATGACCGGCAGCCGCCCTGCCGCACCCATACTGGCCCGCAGAGCCTTGGGGCCAAAGGGAGAGGCGCAGCCGCCGTCCACAATGACGCCGTCGTACCCGAAGGCCGCCGCAGAGCGCACCAGCGCACCCACGTTGCCGGGATCCTGCACCCGCTCCAGCGCCAGATAGCGCCCGCCGGGCTTCAGGGCATTCTTTGCTTCGGGCATGCCAAAGATGCAGAACAGGCCCTGGTGGCTGTCCACACCGGCCAGCTTCTCGGCCACATGCTCCTCGATGAGATACTGCTCGCCCCCGAGCTGCAGGATGCCGGGATCCCGCTCAAGAGCTTTGTCGGTATAGAATACTACCTTTATAGGGCAGCCCCGCGCAAGCTCCGGGCAGAGCTTTAAGCCCTCCGCCAGAAACGACCGCTCGTTTCGACGGAAGGCTGCACTCTGTGCCAGCTTGCAGGCGTATTTGATTTTTGGGTTGTCCCGGCTTGTGATGATCTGAGCCATCGGCACCCCTTTCCTGCCGTTGGGACGAAGGAAAATTCGTCCTAATACAAAAGCGACGCCCGCGCGCGTGAGGCGCGGGGCGTTGCTTGCAGTTGTTTGTGAAGCGCTTTGCTTACAGAGCGTTCTTGGCGGTCTCCACCAGAGCGTTGAAGCTGGCGGGATCGTGAATGGCCATCTCGCTCAGCATCTTGCGGTTCAGGGTGACGCCAGCCTTCTTCAGGCCGTTCATGAAGGAAGAGTAGTTGATGCCCTGGGGACGGACCGCGTTGTTGATGCGGGTGATCCACAGGTTGCGGAACTGACGCTTCTTCATCTTGCGGCCAGCGAAGGCGTAGTTGCCGCTCTTCATGACCTGCTGCTTAGCCATCTTAAAATGCTTGCTCTTGCTGCCGAAGAAGCCCTTGGCCAGCTTCAGAGTCTTCTTACGTCTTTTGCGAGTCATCATCGCGCCTTTGATACGAGCCATGGTATTGTATCTCCTTTACACAGTCACTTAATCAGTTGATTTTCGAAGCCTCAAAACTCAGGCTCAGGCGTAGGGCAGCATGGTCTTGACAGCGGCCTCGTTGGTCTTGTCAGCGTAGCTGGGCATACGGTAGCCGCGGGTCAGCTTGGTGGTCTTCTTGGTCAGGATGTGGCTGCGGAAGGCATGGCCGCGCTTGACCTTGCCGTTCTTGGTCAGCTTGAAGCGCTTCTTGGCGCCGGAATGAGATTTCAGCTTGGGCATGGTTTTTTCCTCCTGAGAAAATATATTACTTGGCCTGCGTGGGGCGGGGGCTCATGAACATGAGCATGCTGCGCCCTTCCAGTTTGGGCTGTTTGTCCACCACAGCCTCGGGCAGCGCCTCGGCGAAGCGCTTATGGACCTCGAGACCCAGTGCGGTATGGGCCATCTCACGGCCGCGGAAGCGGATGGAGACCTTGAGCTTGTGCCCCGCCTTGAGGAACTTGGCAGCCTGGTTCACCTTGGTGTTGAAATCGTTGGTGTCGATGTTCAGAGACAGACGGACTTCCTTAACTTCAACCACTTTCTGGTTCTTCTTGGCTTCCTTTTCCCGTTTCTGCTGCTCAAAGCGGTACTTGCCGTAGTCAAGGATCTTGCACACGGGGGGCACCGCCTGAGGGGCGATCTTCACCAGGTCAAGGTTCTTCTCCTCGGCCAGACGCAGGGCCTCACGGGCGCTCATCACACCCAGCTGGCTGCCGTCGGCGCCGATCAGGCGAACCTCGCGGTCACGAATTGCACCATTGATCTCCAGTTCATTCTTGCCTTTGTTCGTAGCGATGGGGATACACCTCCAAGTCGAAGTAAAATCAGATGTGGGACAAACGAAAAGCGCGGCCCCCACCGGGAAGCCGCGCTCATGACACACAGGCAGACCGCCGTCTTTGATCGGGACAGCGACTGAACAGTATGGCCCGGGCCTCCTTGGCCGCAAGGCGAGCACGGCCGTAGGCCGGGTGCTGCTTTCTTTACGCGACTACTATACCATGCCCGGAGGCAGGTGTCAAGCGGTATTTTCTGCTTTTTGCAATATTTTTTTGCTCCTGCGCCCGGCTCACAGGCTGCGCAGGGGCACATCCAGCTCGGTGCGCAGCCAGAAGCTGTAGATGGTACATTTCACCACCGGCAGAGGCGAAAAGCGCCTGCCCAGTGCCCGCGCATACAGCCGGAGCTGCTTTTCGTAGGCAGCCACCAGCCGCTCGGCGCTCTTGCCCCGGTCGGTCTTGTAGTCCACGATCTCAACGCCCTCGCCGGTGACCAGGACCAGATCGGCCACGCCCTGGATGAGCACGGTATCCCGCTGCGGATCAAGCTGCGCCTTGTCGGCATCGCTCTCCACCAGAGCTGCAGCAGGCACCGCGCTGATGAAGTCGTATTCCCGCAGCACCCGGTCTGCCTGCTGAATGCGGCGGTACAGCCCGCTTTGGAAAAAGTGTTCCAGCGCGGGCCAGTCCAGCTTTTCGGCGGTGTCGGCAGCCATCAGCTCCAGTTCCACCTGGCGGCGTACCTCTGCCTGCAGGTCGCGACCGGCCAGTGCAAGATCGGCGTGCTGCAAAAAGGCGTGGGTGGCGGTGCCCTTTTCGGCTCCGGTCATGCCGTCCTTCTGCATAAAGGCCGGCCGCTCCATATGCACCTCGTCGTTTCTGTGCACCAGCCCGGTGACGCTCACCTTGGCGGCAAGGCCGGTGCGCACCGCATGCGGATACCGCCAGGCAAAGCCCTCGGCCAGGGCCGCGGCCAGCTGGGCATCCGGCACGGCGTTACGGGTGTCCTCGCGCAGCTCCGGGGCTGCTTCCGGCTCCTGTGCCATACGGATCTCCAGCGGCCACTCGCCGCAGCCGGCGGCCTCCCGGTATTCCTTCGGAAGCAGATCCTGCAGCAGGCCGCTCTCCCGGTTGCTCAGTGCGGCGGCGACCGCCCAGTCGCCGGGGCAGCGGGGCTGGGAGAGCGTTCTTCTCACCTCCAGTGCATGCTGCACCAGCTTGCCTGTCTCACCGCCCTTTACCGGGACGGACAGGATCAGCCGATCCTTCGCGCGGGTGAGGGCCACATAGAACACCCGCATCTCCTCACTGATCGACTCGGTGCGGATGCAACGGGCCACCTGCACATACCGCAGGGTGGCATAGGTGCCGCCGGGGCCGCGCAGCTTCAGACCGATGCCCCACTCGGGGTGGAACAGCACCGGTTTCGCAGCATCCTGCAGGTTGAACTGCTTGCTCATGCGGGCATAGAACACCACCGGGAATTCCAGCCCCTTGGAGCCGTGCACCGTCATGACCGACACACAGCCCGGCCGGCTGACCGCGCCGCTGCCGCTCACCGCGCCCTGCTCAGCCAGCGCATCCAGGCGGCGCACCAGTTCGGCCAGGCCCTGGCCGCCAAGGCTGCAGCACAGGTCCACAAAGCGCTGCAGTTCATCCCGCCGGGCCTCGCCCCCAGGCATGGCGCCCGCCAGCGCGGCGTAGCCGGTGCGTGCAAGGATCTCATCCAGCAGGCGGTCCACCGGCAGGGTACGGGCCAGATCCCGCAGGCCGCTGAGCCAGTGGTAAAAGGCCTCCGCCTTGGCCTCCGCCCCGGTGACCGGGGCAGTGCTGCGGGGACCAGGGTCAGATTGCACGCCATTATCCACAGCCGGCGGCGCTGCCTGCGGCTCCTCGGGCGGCAGGATCGCCCGGTACAGGCTGCCGCCGGGGCGCGCCGCCCGCAGGGCGGTCAGCTCGGTGTTGGTCATACCGCCCAGCGGGCTGAGCAGCACGCTGGCCAGTGCCACATCCTGCGCAGGGTTGTCCAGCACGCGCAGCAGGTTCACCAGCGGGCGCAGCACCGGAGAATCCAGCAGATCCTCCCGGGTGTTGCAGCAGGCCCGCAGGCCGTTTTCCTCCAGCGCGGCGGTGTATTCTTCCACGCCGTTCCAGCTCCGCAGCAGGATGGCGAAGTCCTCGGGGCGGCAGGGGCGGGTGTCCCCGCCGTCCCGCACCCGGAACCCGCTGTTCAGCATCTCCCGGATCCGGGCCGCTGTGTAGCCCGCATCGCTGCTGCCGTCCACCAGGCACAGTTCACAGCCGCCCCGGTAATCCGCCGGCGCGGGGGGCTGGGCGAGCTGTTCTCCGTGGTCGTATCGGTAGTTCACACCGCCGACCTCCCCGGTCATCACCTCGCCCATGATGCCGTTGATTGCCTCAATGACCCCCGGCGCACTGCGAAAGTTGTTGTTCATCATAATGCGCCAGCCCTTCAGAGCCCGGGCCGGGCCGGCCCCGCCCACCCCGAAGTCCGGCTGCGGATCTGGTTCGGTGCGGAGACTGTAGTCCCTGAAGTCCCGCTTTTTCTCCTGGAACACAGTGGGGTCGGCCTGGCGGAAGCGGTAGATGCTCTGCTTCATATCGCCCACCAGGAACAGATTTGACCCATCGGGGGCGGCAAGACAGCGATAGAGGGTATCCTGCAGGCGGTTGGTGTCCTGATACTCGTCCACCATCACCGCCCGGTATTCGCCGCGGATCTGCGCCGCCAGCGGGGTGGGCTTCTCCC
>JAFUQL010000022.1 GCA_017472375.1 Oscillospiraceae bacterium
GTCTGCCGGTACGGCGGCGGCGAGAGCATGATGCAGGTGGCCCACCGCGTCTACTCGCTGCTGGATGAGGTCACTACTGACCCGACCCGCACCGTTCTGCTGGCGGCCCACAACGGCATCGCCCGGGTGGTGAACTCCTACTTCTTTGAGATGACCAACGAGGAGTACGCCGCCTTTGCGGTGAAGAACTGCCAGGAGCTGGAATACGAATTCTGAACAAAACCGCCCGCCCCGGGCCAAACGGCAGGGGCGGGCGGTCTTTTATGTGTTTTATGCGTTGTCCGGGGCGGCGCGGTCGGCAAACATCTGCCGAACCTCCTCGGGGCTGCAGCGGTAGTCCCCCTCGCCGCAGCGGCGGTAGGTGCCGCAGGCCGCGCTCGGCCCCACATACACCGGCCGCTGGGTGCGGGTGGCGGGCGGCACCGTGATGACCACGATGCGGTTGCCCTCGCTCTCCACGATGCGCACGTCGTTCGGCCCCAGCAGGTTGATGCTGGCCACGGCGGGGTCGTTCACCAGCCGCAGAAATTCCGCAGCAAGTCCCTCCGGGTCGGGCAGGGGCACGGAGGCGAAGCTCTTGTCCTCGGTCTCGATGACCCCCAGCAGGATGACCCCGCCCAGGGCATTGGCAAAGGCGGAGTAGGTCTCCCAGATGCTGTGGGGCAGCCCGCCCTGTGCTTTCTTGGCCTCGATGCGGTTGTTCTCCCGGTATTGGCCCAGATCGGTGTAATCCAGCGGCATACGGCGCACCTCGCTTTCTCTAAAACCATTGTAGCACGATGAAAAACCGGCTGCAACCCCCTGCGAATTGACGTGGTGGGACAGTGGGCTTATAATGGAGAAAACACTTTGTCTGAATGAACTGTGAGGACACCCCATGAACAAAACCACCGCCCGCCCGCTGATGTTTCTGGCTATGCTCATCTTCGGCACCATTGGCCTTTTGGTGCGCAGCATCCCGCTGCCCTCCAGTGTCATCGCCCTGACCCGGGGCTCGGTGGGCTGTGTGTTCCTGCTGCTGCTCATGCTGCTGCAGAAGCACCGCCCCGACGCCGCCGCCATCCGCAAAAACCTGAAGTGGCTGCTGCCCGCCGGTGTGTTTCTGGGCTTTAACTGGATCCTTCTGTTCGAGTCCTACCGCTACACCTCGGTGGCGGTGGGCACCCTGTGCTATTACATGGCCCCCATTCTGGTGGTGCTGTCCTCGCCGGTGCTGCTGCACGAGCGGCTCACCGCTCGCAAGGTGATCTGCGTTCTGCTGGCGCTGGTGGGCATGGTGGGAGTGTCCGGGGTGGTGCAGAGCGGCCTGCCCTCCGCGTCCGAGACCACCGGCATCCTGCTGGGCCTGGCAGCGGCGGTGCTGTACGCCTGCATCGTGCTGCTGAACAAGCAGCTGGCGGACATCTCCGCCTACGACCGCACGGTGGTGCAGCTGGGCATCTGCGCGGTGGTGATGCTGGTGTACTGCGCCGCCACGGTGCCGCTGGCCTCGCTGGAGTTCACCCCCACCACCATCGGTCTGCTGCTGGTGGCGGGCGTGCTGCACACCGGCGTGACCTACTATCTGTACTTCGGCAGCATGGCGTATCTCTCCGGCCAGACCGCCGCCATCCTCAGCTATGTGGATCCGGTGGTGGCCGTGCTGGTGAGCGTGCTGGTGCTGGCCGAGCCCATGCACCCGGTGGAACTGCTGGGCGCGGTGCTGGTGCTGGGCGCGGCACTGGCCAGCGAACTGGAAAAGCCCGCATAAAAGGAGGACTGCCCCGTGACCAAGACGATCCTGCTTCTGGCCATCCTGCTCGCCGCCGTGTGGGTGCTGTGGGAGAAGGGGCTCTTCACCGGGAACTATGGGGCTGCACTGCTGTTTGTGGGGCGGCGCGGGCCTAAAATGGAGGGCGCCCAGATGACCCGGTGCAGCCGTACCCTCAGCCACATCGTGCGGCTGACGGGTGAGGCCCCCTGCACCTTGACACTGCGCGCGGAGCTGACCGCCGGGGACATCCGGGTGGAGCTGCACAGCCGGGAGAAGCGCCCTGCCCTCACCCTGACGCGGGATTGCCCGGCGGGCACGCTGGAGCCCGGGCGGTACCGGCTGGTGACCGTCCTCAAAGGGGCCACCGGAGACTATGAACTGACCTGGAATTGACCAAAAGGAGGACTGCCCCA
>JAFUQL010000204.1 GCA_017472375.1 Oscillospiraceae bacterium
AAACGCTCAAACGCAAAAAAGCACCCGCAGCTGCGGGTGCTTTTTTGCGTTTGAGCGTTTGTCAGAGGACAACCTCAGCGCTCCAGGCGCTGGCGCAGCTCGTCCAGAAGGCCGGTGTGGCGCAGGTTTTCCATGCGGGGGAAGGCTCGCATCAGGCGGTGCGCCCGCCGGTTGGCCATCAGGTGGGTGTCCAGCAGTTCGGCACGCAGCAGGTCGCGGCGAGCCTGCAGCTTAGCCAGTTCCTCCTGCAGATCCTCCCGGGCTTCGGTGAGGCGATCCTCCAGTTCCACCTCCACCGCAAGGCGGTGGGCCTCAAGCTGTTCGCGGCCCTCGTCCAGCCGCTCATCCAGTTCCAGCGCCGCACCGCCCACCTGCCGGGTGAGCCGGTCGCTGTACGCCCGCATGGAGGCCGCGATCTCGTCCAGTTCTTCCAGGCGGTGATCCAGCCCGGCAATGGCCTTGACGGTGGCCACCAGGTCCACGACGAACTGCACCGCCAGCAGGGCCAGCAGCACCCAGCCCAGGGTGCGGGGCAGCCACTCCACCAGCCGGAAGATCTGTGGATGCACCAGCCGCACCAGCACCGCCGCACCCACGCCCCAGTAGATGCTGAACTCCAGGCAGATGTAGCCGCCCAGATTCAAAGGCTTGTCGCTGTAGTCCCACCAGCGGGTGTGGAACAGGGTCTTGAGGGCCCAGCCGCCCACCAGCTCGATGAGGGTGGTGAGCACCACCGAGCCAAAAAACAGCGCGGGAAGGTTGTCCTGCACCGGCAGTAGTACCATCAGCACCGCCGCCATGCCCACGCCGTAGATGGGGCACATGGGCCCATTGAGAAAGCCCCGGTTGACCAAGTGGTTGGTGGTCATGGCGGCAAAGGCCACCTCCGCGCACCAGCCCAGAAACGAATAGATGAAAAACAGCCACAGCAGCTGATATGGCTCAAACAGATGAAGCTGCATACCTTCACACTCCTTCTTGCGGGTATGATACCATCAGAATATGAACTGGTGTTGTCCGGTGTGTTGCTTTTTACACAGTTTAAAAAATGTGGGGTTTTCTTTTTTGGGGGATACTGTTTTCTTTTAAAGAAGCTGCAGCCTTTTCTGCGGTGGAACTGCTTGTCATTCTCACCAGAACATCACAGCAAAACAAGGTCAAAGCCTCCCCCGCACTTCTTCACTATTCCCTCTTCACTAACCCTCTGCTCCCAGCCTGTGGTATAATATCCTTATCCCCCATCTTATCCCGAAAGGAGGCCCGCCCCATGACGTCTGACCGCTGGGTCCTGCACTGCGACTGCAACAGCTTTTATGCCAGTGTGGAGCTGCTGGCGCATCCCGAGCTTCTGGGCACCCCGGTGGCCGTCTGCGGCGACCCGGAGGGCCGCCACGGCATTGTGCTGGCCAAGAACGAACCGGCCAAGCATTATGGCATCCAGACCGCCGAGACCATCTGGAGCGCCCGGGCCAAGTGTCCCCATCTGGTGCTGCTGCCGCCCCACCGGGAAAAATACAGCCACTACAGCCGGATCATCAACGGCATCTATCAGAAATACAGCGACCGGGTGGAGGCCTTCGGCATCGACGAGAGCTGGCTGGACATCACCCACACCTGGCACCTGTTTGCCGAAAGTCCCATCGCATTGGCTGACCGCATCCGCCATGAGGTGCACGAGACCACCGGCCTGACCATCAGTGTGGGGGTCAGCTTCAACAAGGTGTTCGCCAAGCTGGGCAGCGATTACAAAAAGCCCAATGCCACCACCGTCATCCGCCCGGAGGACGTGAGGCGCATCGTCTGGCCCCTGCCGGTGGGTGACCTGCTGTATGTGGGCAAGGCCGCACAGAACCTTCTGGGGCGGATCGGCGTCACCACCATCGGCCAGCTGGCCGCCGCCGACCCCGCCGAGCTCACCCGCCTGCTGGGCAAGCTGGGGGGCGAGCTGAGCCGCTACGCCCGGGGCGAGGACGACGCCCCCGTGCGGCTGGTGGGCGAGAGCGACCCGGTCAAGAGTGTGGGCAACGGCATGACCTTCCGCCGGAACCTGGAGGGTGCGGCGGACATCCGCACCGCTCTGACCGCCCTGTGCGACGAGGTGGCCGGCCGGCTGCGCCGCCACGGGCTGTGGGCGGGCGGCGTACAGGTCACCATCCGGGACCCGGATTTCCGGGTGATCACCCGGCAGAAGAAGCTGGCTGCCAGCACCCACCTGGCCAGCGAATTGTCCGCCGCTTGCTGGGAGCTGGTGACCGCCAACTGGTCGCTGAGCCGCCCCATCCGGATGCTGACCGTCACCGCACAGCACATCACCGAGGAGCCCATGGCGGTGCAGCAGAGCCTGTTCGACGACGTGCCCCAGCCTGACCCCAAACGGGAGCGGCTGGAGAGCAGCCTGGATGCCATCCGCAAAAAGTACGGGCGGGCGGCCATCGGCGCTGCCAGCACCATGAAGAACGACCTGGGTCTGCATGGGCCCGGCCACACCGCCGACAGCGCCACCCTGAAACCCGACGAGGAGGAGGCTGCTTCCCTCGCCGACTACGACGAAAAGGTCAAGGGGCCGCTGTGAGGGCGACCGGAATAGGTTCCTTCCCTTACCTGAAAAAACAAAAAACAGGCACGGCCTTTCGGCCGTGCCTGTTCTCATTCTTCGTCCAGATCCAAAAACGCTGCGGCGCCGCTCTCCCCCACCACCGTCAGGCCGTGGGCCTTGAGCAGCTCGGCGGTGACCCCGTCGCCGGGCACGAGCCGCCCGGTGAAGCTGCCGTCGTAGATCAGCCCGCTGCCGCAGCTTGGGCTTTTCTCCTTGAGGATCGCCCCGGTGCAGCCGTACAGCTGCGCCAGCTGCAGGGCTGCCTGTGCGCCCCGGCAGTATTGCTCGGTCACGTCCGCCCCGGTGCGGCTCAGTACCCGCTCCCCCACCCGCTCGCTGGGGTCCCGGGGGGTGGGCAGACCGCCGATGCTCTCGGGGCACACCGGGATGAGGGTATGCCGCCCCGCCTGCGCCGCCGCGATCACCGCCGGGCAGGGATTGGAACCGCCGCTGTATTTGCAATTCACGCCCAGCAGGCAGGCGCTCACCAGCAGCTTCATGCGGCCCTCCTCATGCACTGCGGCGCCGGCGTACCTTCTGCAGCAGGTGCAGGGCCATGCCCACGGTGCCCTTGAAGTTGTACAGGCACACCGCCGCCGTGATCATGGTCACAAAGATCATCCGATGGGTGTTGTCGCCCAGGATGAAGGCCGTTTCCATCAGCAGCAGGGCCAGATTCACCGCCATGCGCAGGGGCTTGAAATCAACCCGCAGCAGGCCCCGGGTGTTGATGCACCGCAGCACGAACACCACCATGTAGCTGATCAGGCTGGCATAGGTGGCGCCCATGGCTCCCCATTTCAGGATGAACCCGTAGTTGAGGATGCAGTTTACCACCGCGCCGGTGAGCATGGTGTACAGGGCCAGCGTGCTGCGCTTTTCCACCATGTAGATGCTGTTGAGGAACTGGTTGAAGCAGCTGAACACGGTGGCGATGGTCAGAACCGGCACAAAGCGCCAGGCCTCGAAGAAGTTCTCCCGGAAGATGCGCATCAGGGGCTGACACAGCCAGATGATGCCCGCCGCGCAGCAGAACATCACGCTCTGATAGCTGTAGAACACCTTGCTGAAAAACGCCTCCCGGCCCTTCTGCTCGGTGACCGCCGAGAGCTGCCAGGCCTCATAAAAGATAGTGCCCAGCGTGACCAGAATGGTGGGCAGGAAGTAACCGGTGCCCAGCAGACCCGACCAGTAGTTGCCCTCATCGCCCAGCAGCGCTTTCACAAAGAACAGATCGCTGGCGTTGATGACCCAGAAGCTGATCTGCGCCGGGATCAGCGGGACGGAGTAGGCCAGCATCTGCCGCCACAGCCGCAGGTCCACCTGCCGGAAGTCCACATAGCGGGCCACACCGCCCATCACGAACATGAACAGGGTGCTGGTGGCATCGCCGCAGATGATGGCCAGCAGGTAGCCCTCCGCCCCCATGTCGAAGCCCAGCAGGAAGACGATGTTGTACAGCAGGGTGGCCGCCGAGCAGAGGATGCCGTCCACCGCTACCAGCCGGTTGAGCTGGCGGCAGCGCACAAGCTGGCTGGTGAGGGTGCGCAGGCAGCTCATCAGCACATAGATGTAGAGGTACAGGGCGTAGTCGCTGAAGATGGGCACCAGCCGCAGCACCGGGTAGCACAGGATCATCAGCACGAAGCCCGCGAACACGGTGAGCAGACCGTTGGTGTACACCTTGCGGCGGTCGTACTGTTTATCCAGGCCGAAGCGCAGCACCGCATAGCTGATGCCCATGCCCACCAGCGGGATGAGCAGGTTGGCACACTGGCTGGTGAGCTTGGTGATGCCCACCTCCTCCACCTCCCGCATGGCGTAGGTGAGGAAGGGCTGGATGAACAGGGTGAGCAGTTTGCCCGAAAAGCTGCTGATGGCAAACAGCACCGTGTTGCTCAGCAGCTTGCCGTATCGGTTTTGTTCCAAAGGGAATGCCTCCTTCGCCGGGCCTTGTGCGCCCGGATACACATACATGGTTTATTATACCACGCCATGGCTGAAAATGATAGCTGAGCGGCGTATTTTACGCCCCCCACCTTGCCCCGGCTGTACATTCGTGCTACAATATCTACTGTGCGGGCCCTGTGCCCCGCCCAAATACCAAAACGGCGCCTCCTGCGCCTGCCCGGCCATGCCGGGATAGAAAGGACCCACCCATGACCCTGATCGTATTCGACCTGGAGTGGAACATCGGCTATCAGCCCCGGATGTTCGACTACCACGGCGTGGAGCAGACCCTGCGCGGCGAGATCATCCAGATCGGCGCGGCCA
>JAFUQL010000023.1 GCA_017472375.1 Oscillospiraceae bacterium
CAGCTCGGTGGTCTTGTCGGTGATCTCGCTGTTCAGGCCGCCCATAATGCCGGCCAGCGCCACAGGCTTCTCGGCATCGCAGATGACCATATTGTTCTCGGTCAGGTCAAAGGACTTCTCGTCCAGAGTGGTGATGGTCTCGCCGGGCTTGGCGCGGCGCACCACGATGCTGCGGCCGCTGACGGTGTCCAGATCGAAGGCGTGCATAGGCTGGCCGATCTCCAGCAGAACGTGGTTGGTGATGTCCACCACGTTGTTGATGCTGCGCAGACCCATCAGCGCCAGATGCTTCTTCATCCAGCGGGGGCTGTCGCCCAGGCGCAGGTCCCGCACATAGTGGGCCAGATAGCGGGGGCACAGGTCGGGGCACTCCACCTTGACCGAAATGGAATCGTCGGGGGCGGCGGTGATCTCATAGTCGGTGGCGGGCATCTTCAGGGGCTTGCCCAGAATGGCGGCCACCTCGCGGGCCATACCCAGAATGGACTGGCAGTCGGGACGGTTGGCGGTGATGGAGATGTCGAAGATCCAGTCGTTCAGACCCACGATCTCGCAGATGTCCACGCCCAAAGGGGTGTCCTCGGGCAGGATAAGCAGACCGTACACCTCGGCGCCCTCGATCCAGTCGTCGTTGATGCCCAGCTCCGCGCCGGAGCAGAGCATACCGTTGGACTCCACGCCCTTCATCACACGCTTTTTGATAGTGATGCCGCCGGGCAGGGTGGAGCCGTCCAGCGCAGCGGGCACGATGGCACCCTCAAAGATGTTGGGCGCGCCGGTGGTGATGGCCAGATCGTGGCCGTACTCGCCGCAGTCCACCCGGCAGAGGTTCAGGTGGTCGGTGCCCTCCTGCTTCTCGATGTGGGTGATCTTGCCGGTGACCACCTTGGAGATGCCGGCGGAGAGGTCGATCAGCTCCTCCACCTCAAAGCCGCATCCAAAGAGCTTTTCCTCCAGCTCCTGGGGGGTGATGTCGATGTCAACGAATTCTTTCAGCCAACTGAACGGTACTTTCATGGTCTCGCTCCCTCCTTACTCCTGGAACTGCTTGAGGAAACGCAGGTCGTTCTCAAACAGCAGGCCCATGTTGTTGATGCCGTACTTCAGCATGGCGATGCGCTCGATGCCGATGCCGAAGGCGAAACCGGAGTACTCGTCCGGGTCGATGTTGCAGTTCTGCAGGACCTTGCGGTTCACGACGCCGCCGCCCAGCACTTCGATCCAGCCGGTGCCCTTGCACAGGCTGCAGCCCTTGCCGCCGCACTCAAAGCAACTCACGTCCACCTCGACGCTGGGCTCGGTGAAGGGGAAGAAGGAGGGGCGCAGGCGGGTGCGCACGCCCTCACCGAACAGGTTCTGCACCAGCTCGTCCAGCATGCCCTGCAGGTCGCACAGGGTGATGCCCTTGTCCACCACCAGACCCTCCATCTGATGGAACATGGGGCTGTGGGTGGCATCCGAGTCAGAGCGGAACACGCGGCCGGGGCTGAGGATCTTGATGGGGGGCTTCATCTCGTCCATGCTGCGGATCTGACCGTTGGAGGTCTGGGTGCGCAGCAGCATATCGCCGGCCAGATAGAAGGTGTCCTGCATATCGCGGGCGGGGTGGTCGGCGGGGACGTTCAGGCGGGTGAAGTTGTGGTCGTCGTCGTCGATCTCGCGGGCCTCATAGACCAAAAAGCCCATGCCGGCGAAGATGTCGATGATCTGCTGCTTGACCAGCGTGATGGGGTGCAGGGCACCGGCGGGGCGCACCTTGGCGGGCAGGGTGATGTCCACCGCCTCGGCGGCGTTGCGCTTCTCCATCTCGGCGGCCTTGATGCGGGCGGCGGCCTCCTCGTACTGGGCCTCC
>JAFUQL010000004.1 GCA_017472375.1 Oscillospiraceae bacterium
ATGTAAACCACGCCGCCGGCGGGATGCAGCTCTTCGGTGCCGCCGATGCGGTCATCGTACGAGGCACTGAGCACAGTAGTCTGTGCCCCGCCGTAGGGCTGACCCAGCACCGAGGTGACCGGCGGCTGGGCCGTGGGGGCGTCTGCCGGGGTCAGTACCGTGGTAGCGCCCCGGGTGGGCTGCGGTACGGGAGCGTCCTGCGGGGTCAGCACGGTAGTGCCGCCCTTGGGAGGCTGCGGTACGGGAGCGTCCTGCGGGGTCAGCACAGTGGTACCGCCCTTGGGAGGCTGGGGTGCAGGGGCGTCTGCCGGGCTCAGCACGGTGGTGCCGCCCTTGGGCGGCTGCGGTACGGGGGCGTCCGCCGGGCTCAGCACAGTGGTGCCGCCCTTGGGCGACTGCACCGGCGGTTCGATCTCGATGGTGATCGGGTCCACCTGCAGATCCCGGGTGGTGTTGATGCGGCCCGAGGTGGGCGCGCCCTCACCGGCGGTACGCTTTACCGTATCCTTGCGCATCCGTCCGCCGCTGCGGCTGGCTTCCTGCATGGCCGCCACGCTGCGTTTGCGGGCACGGCCGGTGCGGATGAGCCAGATGGTGCGGATGTCAAACCGGACAAACAGGACCACGGCGACGATCAGGCCAAGCAGCGCGACCGCCATACTGGCATAAAAGCCAATGCGATATACGGAGATCAGTGTTTGTGCGTCCATTGCCTATCACCCCTCCGTTTCCTGTTGCTGCTGGTCAGACGGCTCGTCCTGCGGCGAGGTCTGGGTCTGACCGGCGGTGGCGTCTACGGTCATAAAGGTGCTGTTGACCATGCTTTCGGCCTGGGTCAGCATCTTTTCGATGGCGGCGACCTGCTGGCGGTCCTCGTCGTCGGCGGGGGGAATGGCCTGCAGCCCCTGCCGCACCTTGTCCAGCTGGGCGGTCATCTCGCTTTGTTCCACACCCGCCTGTTTGAACTTGGGGGTGCAGTTGTAGATCTCGTACACCAGATCCTTATACAGGCCCAGCGCGATGTACGCATGGCCGGTGCGCTCCATCAGGTCGCCGTCGGTCACCTCCACCAGATCCTTCCAGTAATCCAGATAGGTGCTGCCCTGCGCGGCAAAGTCGTATTTGCCGCCGCCGGCGCCCAGCGAGTCGTAATAGTTGCCGATCTTGTGCAGGCTGGTGGCGATCTGCCGCTGCTGTTGGGTCAGATGCGCGCTTTCCAGTACTTTGGCGTACCAGCTGGCCGCCTTGGAGCGGCGGTCGGTGCCGGTGTAGAAGAAATAGTAGTCACTGGCCAGACGATAGGCCAGGGTGTCGTGGGCTTCGGGGTTCTGCTCCCGCAGGGTGTCGATACTGGTGCGGCTGCCGCCCTCGGTGTGCATAAAGGCGGCGGTCAGGTGCTGCACCTCGTCACCGGCCAGCTTGTAGTCACGGTCCATCATGGCGATCAGCTCGTTATAAGCGTCGGCACGGGCCGGGTCCATGGCAATGGCGTCGGTGTAATATTCGACCGCGGTGTTCACATCGGGCGCGTTCTGGGCATTGGCCACAAAGGCGTCGTAGCTCTGGCGGATCTGCTCGTTCCAGCCAAGGCGGCAGCCGATCATGCCGGCCACGCCCACCGCGCAAACCGCGCAGGCGGCCACAAAGCGGCGCCATTTTTTGTTCTGCGCGGCACGGGCGCGGTCGTCTTCCTCGTCCACATGGTCCAGCGCGTACAGCAGCTCGGCACAGCTCTGGTAGCGGTCGTCCGGGTTGGGCTGGGTGCACTTCTGCACCACCTTTTCCAGACCGGAGCCCGCATACTCGGGAATGACCTTGCCCAGCGGGTACATCACATAGGGATACTCGGCCGGCGACTGGCCGGTGAGCAGATGGTACAGCGTTGCGCCCAGACAGTAGATGTCGGTGCGGGCGTCGGTCTGGCCCATGCCGCCGTACTGCTCGGGGGCGGCGTAGCCGCGGGTACCCAGACAGGTGGTGTCGGCCACGCTGCGGCTTTTAAACTCGCGGGCGGTACCAAAGTCGATCAGCATGATGCTTTCATCGGGCTGCAGCATCACGTTGGCGGGCTTCATATCACGGTAGATGATGGGCCGCTCGCGGCTGTGCAGGTATCCCAGCACGTCGCACAGCTGTTTGGCCCATTCCAGCACCCGCTCTTTTTCCACCGGACGGCCTTCGTTTTTCTCCAGCACCTTCTGCAGCGACTGGCCTTCGATGAAGTCCATCACGATCAGGAAGCTGTCTTCCGAATCCAGCACGTCCACAATGCTGGGCAGGTGGGGGTGATCGAAGCTTTTCAGCATCTCGGTCTCTACCACCAGGCCCTGTTTCACGACCTCAAAGTCGCTGATGCCATCCTTGCGCACTTCCTTGATGGCCCAGGTTTTGTTGGCGCGTTCGTTGATTGCCAGGTAGACCACGCTCATGCCGCCGCGGCCTACCACGCTCAGAATTCTGTACTTGCCGTCTACAAGCGAACCAATTTCAAGCATACGGTCACCTCTCAAACATGGATCAGCAGGACGGTGATGTTATCGGTTTCCATCCGCGCCTTGTTCAGCTCCACCAGCTGCTGCAGACCGGCGGTCATGCGCTGCCGGTCGGGGGCGGCGTGGGCTGCCAGCGCAGCGTAGATCTCGGCCGGCGAGATCACATGGCGGAAGCCGTCGCTGCACAGCAGCAGCCGCTGTCCGGGCTGCAGGGTCCCGGTAAAAAAGTCTGGCTTTACGCTGGGCGAAGCGCCCACACACTGCAGCAGCACGCTGCGGCGGGGGTCGTTTTCGGCCTGCTGCAGGGTCATCAGGCCCTGATCGATCTGCATCTGGATGAAGGTCTGGTCGTGGGTCAGCTGATACAGCTGATCCGCCAGCAGATAGGCACGGGTATCGCCCACATTGAGGATGTAGTAGGTCTGCCCCACCACCAGCACCGCCAGCACGGTGGTGCCCAGACTGGTGCGGATCATCTTGCCGTACGAGCCGATCTTGTGGTTCAGGTCGTTG
>JAFUQL010000205.1 GCA_017472375.1 Oscillospiraceae bacterium
ATCTGGAGGAGTGAGGGGGGGCGGTGGCCTTTATATAGGCGCTGGATCCCGTCCCTCATCAGTCAGCTGCGCTGACAGCTTCTCCCGGAGGGAGAAGCCTTTGCGTTGCCGCGGCGGCGCTGCTCGCTGTATTTTTTCGACAGCGTTACGGCGAAAACAAGGCCAAAGCCGCCGCAGCAACACACGCCGCGACTGCATGACCTACACAAAAACCGCCCCTGCCATTCGGCCGGGGCGGTTTCTATTTCAAGATATTTTTCGCGCCAAAACGCCAAAGATCACAGCATCTTGGACAGGAACGCCCGCAGGCGGGGGTGCTTGGGATTGGAGAAGAACTCCTCGGGGGGCTCGTCCTCCTGGATCTTGCCCTCGTCGATGAACACCACCCGGCTGGCCACCTCGCGGGCAAAGCCCATCTCGTGGGTCACCACCACCATGGTCATGCCCTCGCGGGCAAGCTGCTTCATCAGCTCCAGCACCTCGCCCACCATCTCGGGGTCAAGGGCGCTGGTGGGCTCGTCAAACAGGATCACCTTCGGGTCCATGGCCAGCGCCCGCACGATGGCGATGCGCTGCTTCTGCCCGCCGGACAGCATGTTCGGGTACACGTCCGCCTTGTCGGCCAGGCCGATGCGCTCCAGCAGCTCCATGGCCCGCTTGTCGGCCTGGGCCTGGGTCATGCGCTTGAGCAGCACCGGAGCCATGGTGATGTTCTGCTTCACCGTTTTGTGGGGGAACAGGTTGAAGTGCTGGAACACCATGCCCATGCTGGCGCGCACCGTGTCGATCTCCTTCTCGGTGACCTCGCGGCCGTCGAAGATCACCGTGCCGCCGGTGGGCTCCTCCAGGCGGTTCAGGCAGCGCAGAAAGGTGGACTTGCCGCAGCCGGAGGGGCCGATCAGGCAGATCACGTCGCCCTTTTCAATGGTCATGTCGATGCCGTTCAGCACCTTCAGGTCGCCGAACGTCTTTTGCAGGTCCTTAACGACGATCACTCTGTCTCAGCCTCCTCTCAAACTTGTCCAGCAGCGCGGTGAACACCATGACCAGCGCCAGATAGATGCAGGCGGTGCCGATCAGCGGGAACATGGCCTCGTAGGTGCGGTTCATGATGCCCTGGGCGGCGTACAGCAGCTCCTTGCCGCCGATGACCGTGATCAGGCTGGTGTCCTTCAGCAGGATGATGAACTCGTTGCCCAGAGAGGGCAGCACGGCCTTCAGGCCCTGGGGCACCACGATGGTGCGCATGGTGGTGATGTAGTTCAGGCCCAGGCTGCGGCCGGCCTCCATCTGGCCGGGGTCCACCGCCATCAGACCGCCGCGGATGATCTCGGCCACATACGCGCCCGAGTTGATGCCCAGGCTCAGCACGCCCACCAGCGTGAACTCGCGGCTGTGGGCGAACACCACCAGGCTCATGATCAGCAGCTGCACCATCATGGGGGTGCCGCGGATCACGGTGACGTACACCTTGCACAGGGCGTTGAGCAGGCCCAGCAGCAGGTTTTTGTGGCCGGGGCGCTGCTGGTCGTGGGCGGTGCGCACCAGCGCCACCACCACGCCCAGGGCGATGCCCATGGTCAGCGCCAGAGCCGTGACCCACAGGGTGGTGCCCACGCCTTCCAGATACAGCTTCCAGCGGTCGGCGTCGATGAACGCCTGGTAGAAGTAGACAAAGAATTTTTCGCCCATACTCACGGGCTCACCGGCCCGGAGCAGGTCGGACAGCGCCTGATACTGAGCAGCCCAGTCCATGCGTATCCCGCCTTTCCTCGTTGTTATTTTAGTGTGCGAAAGAGGTCTTTGTGAAAAAAGAGGGCGACCGGAGCCGCCCTCTTCTGTTCAGTGTGCGTGCGATCAGGCTCAGTTGGCGCTGATGTACTTGTCCACGATGGCCTGCACGGTGCCGTCGGCGATCAGCTCGGCCAGAGCGGCGTTCACAGCCTCCACCAGCTCGGTGTTGCCCTTGGCCATGCCGATGGCGTAGTCCTCAACGGCGTACTCGGTGTCCAGGATGACCAGACCGGGGTTGGCAGCCACGAACTCCTGAGCGGGGGCGTTGTCGATGACGACGCAGTCCACCTGGCCGTTGTTCAGAGCCTGCACAGCGGTCAGGCCGTTGTCGTAGGCGATGACGGAGTCCTCACCGAACTCGTCGGAGCAGTAGATGTAGCCGGTGGTGCCGCGCTGGGTGCCGATCAGATGGCCGGCCAGATCCTCCACGCTGGCGATCTCGCTGCCCTCGGGCACGATGATGCTCTGGATGCCGGTGGCGTAGCTGTCAGAGAAGTCCATGACCTTCAGGCGGTCCTCAGTGACGGTGACGCCGGCCATGACCATGTCGCTCTTGCCCTGCTGAGCAGCCAGCAGAGCGGCGTCGAAGTCCATGTCGTCGATCTGCAGCTCCAGGCCCAGCTTCTCGGCGATGGCGGCGGCGACCTCCACGTCGATGCCCTCGAAGTCACCGCTGTCGGTGGTCATCTCGTAGGGAGGGAAGGCGGCGTTGGTGCTCATGGTCAGCTTGCCGGGGTTGACGGTGGTCAGGCCGGTCTCGGCGGCGGGCTCGGAATCGGAGCCGGAGGCAGCCTCAGAAGCGGGAGCGCTGGAAGCAGCGCCGCCGCAGGCGACCAGGCTCAGGGCCAGGGTCAGCGCCAGCAGGATGGCAACAAACTTTTTCATTGTTCAAACTCTCCTTTGTTGAATGATGGGGCGGCGGCCGTCTCTCACCTCGGCGCGGCCCCTGCCGGGCACACAGGCCGCGGCATTTTGATATAGGTAGTCCCCTGTTGTGGAACTGTGTTCAAGTATACCTGTATAATTATACTTTGTCAATGCAAATTTATGCCGAAGTACGACTTTTCGCGTTTTGCACAAAGGCAGAGGGCCGGGATGCCCGCCTTTGAACAGGTTGCCCATGATTTTCACGCTTTTGCGAGTAAAAGCGCGGCGGGCGGCCGGGGCGGTCGGGGGAGCTGTCCGCAGGGTGCGGGCAGTTCGGCGGCGGGCGGTGACGAAGAAACGCGAAGCAGCGGCTTTGCCGGCACGGTGCAGGTCCGCCGGGCGGTCGGGCCGCTGCACAGATATGCAGAAGCGGCGGGACAAGTGAATATTTTTCCACTGGTATGCAAGTATCCCGGCAGGAGGAGATGCCGGCGAAGAGGTTTCGCGGAGGGGTTGGCCGTGCGTTTCACCGGGGCGCTTGCCGGGAGAACAGCAGGCGATACCACTGCTGTATTGGCTTCCCCCTTCGGGGGGAGCTGTCGCCGTAGGCGACTGAGGAGGGACGGGTTGCAGGGCCTTGGCTAAAGACTGCAGTCCATTCCCTCATCCGGCTTCACTCCGTTCAGCCACCTTCCCCCGTGGGGGGAAG
>JAFUQL010000024.1 GCA_017472375.1 Oscillospiraceae bacterium
GAACAGCCGGTTGAACTGCGCGATGTCCTCCGCACTCTTGCCGCCGAAGATGGCCTCATAGCCGGACAGGCTCACCGCGTGCTTGCTGCTCGCCCCCTCGGGGAAAACCATGGCCACATGGCGCAGCCACAGCCAGTAGGATCCCAGCGGCACCGCGGTACACAGCAGGCCTGCGCTCACACGCTCGCGCCACACTCCGCCGGGCGCGGTCAACAGCCAGAACCAGACCACCGCCAGCACACACAGGATGAAATAGATGCCGCTGTTCTTGATAAGGATCAGGAAGGTCAGGCAGGGCAGCGCCGCCAGCGCAGCCCGCTCGGGTTCACGGCGCAGCGCCATCACCAGCGCCAGCGTGCCCGCCGCCTGGGCAGCAAGCAGACCGTCCACACGAAGATCAGAAAGGGGCACCGGGTTGCCTGCCAAAAGCACCAGCAGAGCGGCAGCAGCCGCCAGCCAGCCGGAGAACCGCCCCCGGGGGCACAGCCCGGCCAATGCCCATGCCCCGGCCAGCACCACCAGCCCCTGCGCAAACAGCATCATGCCGTCCGACAGGCCCACCGTGCTGCACACATAGTCGATCCAGCAGGCGGTGGCGGGCGGATAGCCCACGAACTGCACCGCTGTATTGGCGGTGTTGGGCAGCTGCCCCTGTGTCACAAGGGTCTTGGCCATGATGGCCCAGTGAGAGAAGTTGTCATGGCTGGAGATGGTACCGCCCCGGCTGAGCACCAGAAGCAGGCCGCACAGCACCGGGTACACCGCGCCCCGGGCACACAGCCATGGGGTCAGCGCCGCCCGCTGCCGCAGCAGCACCCACGCCAGCAGGCACAGGCCCGCCAGCTGCAGCACCAGCCGCACCGGGGCGATGATGTTCAGCAGAGCCGCCGCGCTCATGGCGCAGCCCAGCGCGGAGATCACTGCCAGCGGGGTCTGCTCGATCTTCAGCCTGAAGCGGTACGCCGCCCACAGGCACCAGCCTGCGGTGCTTGCCGCCAGAAAGGCCAGCTTCAGCAAAAGCAAAATGGTGTTCATTCCGTCTACCGCCTTTTGTCCTGTCGGGCAAGATCTGCCCGCAAACCGTTAAAACTCGATGCTGCCGAGGGCGGTGCCATCCAGCAGCTTCTGGGTGAACACGCCGTCCTCATAAGTCATATAACTGTGGCTGCCGTCCTTGGGGATGGACACGCTGCCCGGGTTCAGGATCAGGATGCCGTCCTTCCACTCCATGTGCTTGACATGCACATGGCCGAAGGCGAAGGCACTGCCCGCCGGGATAGGCGGCAGATGCTCCGGGTCAAAGTGGTGGCCGTGGGTGGCAAACAGCAGCTTGCCGCTCTCCAGCTCCAGAGTGGTGTAGTCGGCCATCACCGGGAAGTCCAGCACCATCTGATCCACCTCGGCCTCGCAGTTGCCCCGCACCGCGATGATCTTCTCCTTCAGGCCGTTCAGCAGGGGGATGACCTTCTTGGGGGCGTAATCGGCGGGCAGATCGTTGCGGGGACCATGGTACAGCAGGTCACCCAGCAGCAGGATGCGGTCGGGCGCCTCCGCCTGAATGCGCTCCATGAGCTGCTGTACATAAAAGGCCGAGCCATGCAGGTCGGATGCGATGAGAAGTTTCATGGTCATTTCCTCGTTTTACAGTGGGTGTACGGGCGTTTCTCCAGGGTCGGGGCACTCGTCTGCAGGGTCAGCGGGTGCCCGGTGCCCCAGTACAGCACGCAGGGCATCAGGTACAGCGCCATGTTCAGGCTGGGGTTCAGGCAGCGCTCCATCACCGCATAGGCCGTCAGCATCAGCACCAGCAGGGCAAGGCTCTGGTCCCCCTGCTTCTGGAGCTTGTGGATGAGCAGCGCAAAGCCTGCGCAGATCAGCAGCAGCATGATGGGGCCGCACAGCAGGAAGTAGTAGATGTAGGAGTTGTCCACCCGGTAGATGCCCGATGGCGCAAAGGCACGTCCATACCAGTGGTGCTCCTGAAAGGTGTAGGGCTCCAGCTGAAGGGTGACATAAGCCAGCTCCAGCCGCCCGCTGAGCAGCCGGTCCAGCGAGATCATCCAGGCCGAATCCGGGTCATAGCGCCAGCTCAGCATCCAGGTGACCACCGCGATCAGCGGAGAAGCCAGGCACATCAGCCCCTGCAGCCACTTCCGGGTGAACAGGTCGGGCAGATACTGCGCCGCCATGCGGAGCACCAGATAGCCGGCCCCCACGACGACCGCGCTGCGGCAGTTGGGCACGACCAGCACAAACGCCAGCACCGCCCCATAGGGCAGCACATACCACAGCTTGAATGCAGGCCTCAGCGCCAGCCATGCCATGGCCATGGTGACCAGTGCAATACCCAAAAAGTTCACACTGCCGAACTCCAGATCCGACCGGATGCGGCCGGGTGCCCACTGTTCGGACACGCCCAGAGACAGCACGCCTGCGGCGATCAGCACCAGATGCAGCCCCAGCTTGGCGGCGATGCAGCCCCACAGCCAGTTCAGCACCTTGCGCAGATCCACATCCTTCAGCAGCAGCATGGCATACAGGCTGCGGGCGATGGGATCGTACCCGGTGATGATGTGCCACAGGAGAAACATCGCGCACAGCACCTCGGTGGTGAAAAGCTGTCGGCCGGACATCCGGCTGCCGAACACAATCTTGGCCAGCACCACCGCACACACCAGGGTGGTGCCCAGCGCGCTCCACGCCGCCGGGATCTCCGCCAGACCCATCAGCCGATGGGCGGCAGTGACGGCGGTGTCCCACAGCCATTCCAGTACAAAGTAGGCGGCCACCAGGGCCATGCCCAGGGTCTCGCGGGGACGGTCAGGGCTGTCCAGCCACAGCCAGCGCTCCTCCGTCCAGATGCGCCGCAGAGCTGCACCCCGCTTGCCCTTTTCCGCGCCCGCCAGCACCGGCAAAGCCGCCGCAGCAAAGCCTGCGGCCAACAGCACCGGCAGCAGCCGGATGAGCAGTTTCACGGTCATAATGTTTTCCTTTCGGTCAGGCGTACTTGTTTACCACCGCAGTCATCTCATCGAACCGCCGCTCCATCTCCTCCACCAGCTTGAACTGGGTGCGGCAGCGCACCAGATTGTGGGTGGGGTACTCGGTCTTGAAATACACATCGCCCTGCAGGTAGTCGGTCAAAAAGCGGATGCCGCACTCCAGCGTCAGCAGCTTTGCACCCCACACCAGATACTCCCGCTCGGTGTCGGTGAGCACCCCGCGGGTGGCCTCCAGATAGCCCTGGGTGTACAGCTCAAACAGCTGCATATCCAGCTTCACCTTGTCCAGGTCGGTCTCATCCTCGGCGGCGGTGGATGCGCCATAGCGGATGGCATCGCCGTAGTCGTTCAGGGACAGACCGGGCATGATGGTGTCCAGGTCGATCAGACACAGGCTGTGCCCCTCCTGGTCAAACAGGATGTTGTTCAGCTTGGTGTCGTTGTGGGTCACCCGAATGGGCAGGCGGCCCTGCCGCAGCTGCTCCATCAGCACGCTGCAGTCTGCCTCGCGGGCCAGCACGAACCCGATCTCCCGCTGGCAGGTGCGGGCCCGGTCCTTCACATCCCGCTGCAGCGCCTGCTTGAACGCCGCCAACCGCTTTTCGGTGTCGTGGAAGTTGGGGATGGTGTCAAACAGGGTCTCCACCGGGTAACCATCCAGCTGGGTGAGGAATCGGCCGAAGCCCTTGCCTGCCTCATACATCCGCTGGGGATCCTCGGCGGTCTGGTAGCACAGGGCGTCCGCAATGTAGTTGTAGCAGCGCCAGGGCATCCCCTGGTCATCCTCAAAATAGGGGTCACCGCTGCGGGTCTTGATGTAGCTCAGGGTCTCCCGGTCGGGGTCGCCGCCCTGCGCCCGAATGGACTGACGCAGGTACTCGGTGACGCCGAAGATGTTGGACATCACATGGTCCGGCCGGTGGAAGGCCACGATGTTGATGCGCTGCATCACATAGGCCAGCTCGTCCCCGTTCTCCCGGGCCATGTACACGGCGTAGGTCTCGTTGATGTGGCCCGCACCGAAGGGCTTGACGTAGCTGCACTCGTTGCCAAAGCCGAAGGCGTACAGGGCATCCTCCAGCTGGCGGCTGTCCACGCCCTCAATGGGGCGGCGCGTGGAAAAGATGACCTCGCCCGCCTCCACCTTGCGGCCGGGGGCGATGTGGCAGTTGGCTTTGACCACCGCATTCAGGCCGATGTGGCTGCCCTCTCCCACGGCGGAGTCGTGATCCACAATGGCGCCGCAGTTGATGAGCACCGCCCGGCCCAGCTTTGCATGGGTGTTCACGATGGACCGCTGCATGATGAAACAGCCCGGCTCGATCTGTGCCGAGGGGCTGACCACCGCCGTAGGGTGCCGCAGCACCGGCACCTCGTAGCCGGCCTCCAGCAGGCTGTCCACCCAGGCAAGCCGGGTGCGGTTGTTGCCAAGCGCCGCCACAGCGCAGTCGAACTCGCCCTGCAGCAGCTTGTAATCCACACACTTGCCGATGACGCGGCTGTCCTTGGAGGCATCGTCCAAAAAGGCGATGCGCTCATACAGGCCGCTCTGCTCGGCCACCTCATACACCATCTGGCCGAAGCCGCCGGCGCCCAAAATCAGAAGATTTGCCATGCTGATCGCTCCTTTTTACCGCGAAGCAACGTGAGTTTGCCGCACGGTCGTTGTTATCCGTAATAATCCAGGCTACGACGCACATCCCAGGCGCGACGCACCAATGAGTACAATTTCCAGCCCTTGTCCAGACACCACACCCCTGCGGGGCTGCAGCGCAGGGTAGAAAAACCGCAAGCCTCC
>JAFUQL010000206.1 GCA_017472375.1 Oscillospiraceae bacterium
GCGGCATGGGCGTCGTGGCCGCAGGCGTGCATCACGCCGGGGTTCACGCTGCAGTAGGGCTTGTCGTTGGTCTCCTGAATGGGCAGGGCGTCGATGTCAGCGCGCAGCATCACAGTCTTGCCGGGCTTGGCGCCATGGATGGTGCCGATGCAGCCGGTGATGTCATCGAAGGTCTGCACCTCGATGCCCAGCTTTTCCAGCTCGGCCTTGATGAAGGCGGTGGTCTCGTACTCCTTGGTGCTCAGCTCGGGGTGCTTGTGCAGATGGCGGCGGGTGGCCACCACATACTCCTCATTCAGCTTTGCAAGCTCTTTGATGGTCATTTCGCCGCCTCCTTTGCCATTTCCTCCAGATAGTCATAGGCGAACTGGGCATACTGGGCCGCGCCGATGTGAAGGATGCTCTCGTTGATCTTGAACTTGTCCGAGTGGATGCTCCACACGGCGCCGCAGCTCTCATCGTAGCAGCCCACAAAGCCGAAGGCGCAGTTGCGCACAGGGCGGGTGCCGGTGCGGTCGTTGACCAGATAGCCGAAGTCCTCGCTGCCCAGACCGGCGGGCAGGCTGCGGACGTTCTCCGCGCCCACCAGCTTGGCGGCGGCGGCGCGGGCGATGGCGTTGACCTTGTGGTCGTCGTTGCTGATGGGGTCCTCCAGCCAGCGGTATTCGATGTCCACGGTGCAGCCCAGACTCTCGGCGGTGGTGCGCACCAGCTTGTGGAACTCCTCCTTCACCTGCTCGCGGATGGCGCGGCTGTAGCCGCGGATGGTGCCTTCCAGCACAGCGGTGTCGGTGATGATGTTGAACTGGGTGCCGGCGGTGATCTTGCCCACAGTGACCACCAGCGGGTTCAGGGGGTCGTTCATGCGGCTGACCAGAGTCTGCAGATTCATGATGATGCTGCAGGCGGCCACGATGGCATCCTTGCCGTTGTGGGGCTGGCTGCCGTGAGCGGAGACGCCGTGAACGGTGAGGACGAAATTGTCACAGCTGGCCATACGCTTGCCGTCGGAGATGTCCAGCGTGCCGGAGGGGATGTTGGGCCAGACGTGCATACCGTACACGAAGTCCACATCGTCCAGATAGCCGTTGTGGACATAGTAGCGGCTGCCGGTGAAGTCCTCCTCACCGGACTGGAACAGCAGCTCCACGTTGCCGCACAGCTCGCTCTCCACCGCCTTCAGCAGCCTGGCGGCGCCCAGCAGGTTGGTGGCATGGCAGTCGTGGCCGCAGGCGTGCATCACGCCGGGGTTCTCGCTGGAGAACTCCACGCCGCTGTTCTCGATGGTGGGCAGGGCGTCGATGTCGGCGCGCAGCATCACGGTCTTGCCGGGCTTGCTGCCCTTCAGGTGGCCGATGCAGCCGGGGTAGTCGGGGAAGGTGGTCACGGGGATGTCCATGGCCTCCAGCTGGGCAACGATGTACTTGGTGGTCTCCCACTCCTGAAAGGACAGTTCGGGATGGCGGTGCAGCCAGTGGCGCTGCTCCTCCAGCCACGGCTGGATGGCTTCGGCCGGTTTCTTGAAATTCATAGCGATCTCTCCAATCAAAAACGGTTTGGCTGGTTCGATTTCGGATACATTCAAAGACGGCCCGGATCCGCAAACGGAGCCGGGCCGAACTTTATGCGATGTTTAGACTACTGCAGGCGCGACGCTTACAGGTAGATGCCGCCGCCGGGGCCCAGAGGCAGATCCAGAGTGACCCACACGATGACCTGCACGATCCAGGTCAGAGCGAAGGTGACGGAGAAGGGGATCATGTTGGCGATGACAGTGCCCAGACCCACGTCCTTGTCGTACTTGCGGGCGAAGCCCAGAACGACGGGCATGTAGGTGAACAGGGGGCTCAGGGGGTTGGTGATGGAGTCGCCGATGCGGTACACGGCCTGAGTGATGGCAGGGTCGTAGCCCATCAGCATCATCATGGGGATGTACACGGGAGCCAGGATGGCCCACTTGGCAGAGGCGGAGCCGATGAACAGGTTGACGAAGCAGGCCACGATGATTAGGCCGATCATCAGAGGCACGCCGGTCAGACCGATGGCCTTCAGGCCGTTGGCGCCGCTGATGGCCAGAATGGTGCCCAGCTTGGAAACGCTGAAGAAGTTGGTGAAGATGGAGATGAAGAAGCACATGAACACGTAGTTGCCCATCTCAGAGAAGCCCAGAGAGATGTCAGCCCACAGGTCCTTGTCGTTCTTGTACTTGCCGGTGCAGACACCGTAGACGACGCCGGGGATGAACAGAGCCAGAGTCACGGTGAACACGATGCCCTTGGTGAAGGGAGCGGCGCTGTTGGTGATGGAGCCGGTCTCGTCCGCCAGAATGGCGCGGTCGCCGAACAGGGGCAGGCTCATCATGACCAGGACCACGATGTAGATGACGAAGGCGATGCCGGCCTTGATCAGAGCCTTCTTCTCAACGTCGGACAGCTTGCCGGCGTTCTCGTCGTAGTTGTACTGGGCCAGCTTCTCCGGGGTCATGGGGAAGCGCTTCACGACGAAGCCCTCCACCAGAGCGGTGCCGGCGATGGTCAGGATGATGCAGGAGGCGATCAGGAAGTACCAGTTGATGGCCATGGAGGCGCTGTAGTTGGGATCGATCATGCGGGCGGCCTGCTCGGTGAAACCGTAGGCCAGAGCGTCAGACAGACCCAGCAGCACGTTGGCGCAGAAGCCGGCGGCCACGGAGGCGTAGGCAACGTAGATGCCCAGCAGGGGGCTGCGGCCGATGGACAGGTACAGGATGGCGGCCAGAGGAGGCAGCACGATGAAGCCAGCGTCACCGGCGATGTTCAGGTTGATGCCCAGGAACATCACGACGGCGGTAACGATCACGGGGCTGGCCTTGCCCAGCAGACGCTGCATCAGGGCGATCAGGAAGCCGCTCTTCTCAGCAACGGTGGAACCGATCACGGCGACCAGAACCATGCCCAGAGGGGCGAAGCCGGAGAAGTTGGTGATGACGTTGCTCCACAGGTAGCGGATGCCCTCAACGCTCAGCAGGTTGAACACCTCGACGGTGGAACCATCAGCGGGGTTGATGGCAGACACGCCCAGGGCGCTGCACAGTGCGGAGATCAGCACGACTGCGACAGACAGACCCAGGAACAGGGTAATGGGGTCGGGCAGCTTGTTGCCGACGCGCTCGATGGCGTCAAGAATTCGGTCAAGCAAGCCCTTCTTCTTGGTCTCAGTAGACATAGGGGACGCTCCTTTCCTTTTTAGAAACATCGGGGGATCCTATAAGAATACACCCCGTTTTTCCATAGGAATATTATACACAGCCCGGATGAAGTGGTAAAGTGGTAACTTCAAAGATTATTCACATTTGTCTTTTGCGGCAAACTTTCGCGTTCGAAAAAAGTGCATTTTGTGAAAGATGCCGAGTCGAATGCGCGAAAAATCCATTTACAGGGTCGATTTGGCTGGGCACACGGAAGGTGTGCGTCGGCCAAAAACAGCCGCTTGGGCGCTATTCGGTGCAGTTTTGCGGCGGCTGTGTGCCGGCTGCGGACAGACGTTTTTGGCTGCTTTGTGAAGGGTGCCCAAAACCCTCTGCCGGACGGAAATGCAAACGCCCCGATGCAGCCGGAGCTGCACCGAGGCGGGTCAGGGGTTCAGGGGGCGAAATGGGTGGTAACGGTGCCGTTGCTGTCGGTGATGGTCAGGCGGAAGCGCAGCCGCCCTGCGTTCACCTCCTCCACGGTCTGCTCCAGCTGGAACTCCTCGTCGAGCCGCAGGGTGTAGCCCAGCCAGACGCTGGCAGTGCCCTGCTCAAGGCGGGCCTGCTCCACGGCATGGACGCGGGCGATCTCCACCCGCTCGGCCAGAATGGCGTCGTCGATGGGTGCGGTGAACAGCACCTCATCTCCCAGCAGGCAGTCCAGCGCGGCGTGTACCGGGTATGCGATCAGCTCTGCGTTCCCATCCTCAAACTGTACGGGGTAGCCAACTTCCAGCGACAGGTCGTTTACTTTGATGCGGGCGGGGTGGTAGCCGATGCCGCCGGAGGTGTAGTCCACCTCCTCAAAGTCCACCGTCAGGGTGTACTGTCGGCTCAGATCCCGCTCGTCATAGAGCTGCTCCAATTGGGTGACCCCGTCGGCGGTGAGTCCCACCGTGACGGCGTAGTAATCGTTGAGGGGCAGATCGGTCTCGGCGGTGAAGATCCCGTTCTCGGACACGGCGGGCAGGGTGAGGGGCTCCCGGTCCTCGAAGTCGATGCGGAAGAAGGCAGTGGCACCCTCGCTGACCGCCTTGGGTACCGCCTGCAGGCTCAAAGGTACGGTGCGGGAGACGGGGTCGTATTGGCCGAGGGCGTAGTCCCAGCCGGCGAGGATGCTGGCACCCTCGTTCAGCGACTGCCGGATGCTGCTCTCGATGGAGCCCATTCGGGTGTCGATGCCGCTCTCAATGTTGTTCACCTCGGTGGTCAGGCGATCCACCTGTGCCCGCAGATCGTTCACCCGGGCGGTGGTGTCGGTCAGGCTTTTGGCCAGCAGCACCACCAGCAGGGCCAGCACCCCGCCGATCAGGAGGGCAGCTCTTTTATAATGTACGCTGCGGCGATGCTCAGTCTCGTCCAGCAATGCTTTGACCCCTTCGGCGGACAGGGTGGGCTGCGCGGCGGGGGAGGGAGTCTCCGGGGCGCGGCCGGTGAGCAGCTCGTCGCAGCTCACGTTCAGGGCGCGGGCCAGCTCCTGCAGGTTGTCCAGCCCGGGCAGGCTGGCATCTGCCTCCCACTTGCCGATGGCCTGACGGCTCACGTTCAGCTGTGCGGCAAGGGCTTCCTGGCTCAGCCCGGCGGATTTGCGCAGCCGGGCGATGCGCAGGCCAATGGTCATGGGTCATTCCTCCTTTGTCTGGGTGATGTTCTGTGCCTTCAGTATAGGGCAAACAGGGCGAAATGCACAACCAACCGTGGGCGGCATTTCGGCAACCGATGGTTACATGGACGAAACATCGATGAAAAAATCGAGCCGGACCGTAGCTCTGTACA
>JAFUQL010000207.1 GCA_017472375.1 Oscillospiraceae bacterium
CAGGCCTCCCGGGCAAAGTCAAGGTCGCCGGTGCGCTTGACGTACTGCCACACGCAGTCGATCAGCAGCAGGGCGGCGTCCACCGTGTTGTACATGGGTCTGGCCGTCCCCTCGGGGAACAGGTTGGGCACAAGGCCGTCCTGCTCGTAGGCGAGGAAGGTGCGCAGGATGCTCTTGGCGTCCTCAAAGCGGCCGGTGGCCAGGGTGCAGCCGGGCAGGGCGATCATGGTGTCGCGGCCCCAGTCGCTGAACAGGGGGTAGCCGGCCAGAATGGTCTTGCCGCCGGTGGAATCCCGCCGGGCGATGAAGGCGTCCGCGGCCAGCACCAGCTGGCGGGCGGTCTCATCCCTGAAGCCGGCGGCCTGCTCCAGCGCGGCCAGGCGGCGCTGGGCAGCGTCCCACAGTGCCCCGGCGGCGGGGGCCTCCTTTTCGGTGGAGAACACAAGTTCGCAGCAGTCGGTGCGCCCGGGTTTCACGGTCAGGAATACCTCGCAGCAGCCGGCGGCCCAGCCCCTGGCGGGGCGGCCGTCCTTCTCGTCCTCCGGGTAGGCCAGCCGCTCGGCGCAGGCGGGCACCGCCCGCACATGGGCGTCGCTGCGCAGGTACAGCACGCGGCCCTGGCCGGTGATGCGGCCGTTCTTATAAGTAAAGGCGGGGGCGGCTTCCAGCGCCTCCTCCTTGGGGGCAAATTTGGCAATGGGGGTGATGCGCAGGGTGCAGGGCCGCCCGGAGCGGTTCTCCACCGTGTACTGCACGGCGGTGGTGTTCCGCTCCCAGTCCATGCACAGGCGGCGGGTCACCCGCACGCCGGCCACCTCGTAGCTCCAGCGGGGCAGCCGCTCGAACTCAAAGCAGGCCAGATGGCGGTAGCCCTCCTCGGGAGGGGTGCCGTCCGCAAAGGTCTGGGTGGAGAGGAACTCGCTGCGCCCGTCCAGCTCCAGCACCTCCCGCAGGCGATGCACCATGACAAGGCGCTCGTTGGGCGCCTTGACGGCGGCCACCAGAATGCCGTGATCGCTGCGGGAAACAGAAAAAGCGGAGGTGACCGACGCATAGCCGCCCAGCCCGTTGGTCACCAGGAAGCAATTCTCCTGTGCCCGCTGCAGGGTGCGCATGTCCTGTTTGCCGTACAGAAACCGCATGGCCGTTCTCCTCCGAAGAAGCGGCGGGCGGCCGGGGCCGCATCGCCGATTCTTTATGTATGTTTCGCAAAAATTCCCGTGTGTTTTACAGTATACTACTCTTTCTCAAAATTCGTCAACGGACAACGAAAAAATAAAATTATTTGGCGTTTATTACGAATTCAAATGCTGAAAATTGGTCATTTAGCCCGAATCTGTCCATCGCTTTTCACACTTTTTTCCAGCCCTTTCGAAACATTTCGAAACTGTTTTTATCCAGCAGACAAAAATTTGCACATTGTGCGCTGCCGTGCTATAATTTTAGCAATATCGCGGCCCGCAGGCCGGGCCGCGCAGGAAAGAAGGGATCGTCCCCATGGCCACCATGGACGATATCGCCCGCTCGCTGGGTATCTCAAAGGGCACCGTGTCCAAGGCGCTGAGCGGCGCCAAGGACGTGAGCCAGGCCACCCGCAAGCTGGTGCTGGAAAAGGCGGTGGAGCTGGGCTACCAGCGCATCGCCCGCAGCGACGAGGCGCCCCGCATCGCCATCTTCATCACCAACATGGAGTACAAGAAGCCCTCGGATTTCGGCTACGACCTGGTCACCGGGTTCCGCAAGGCGGCCGAGCCGGCGGGCTTCAGGGTGGAGATCGTACCCATCACCAAGGAATTTCAGGCCGCCACCCCCTACGACCAGTACATGGTGCGCCGCAACTACCGGGGCGCGCTGTGCCTGGGCATCAGCCTGCTGGACCCCTGGCTGAAGGACTTCGAGACCTGCCGCACCCCCACCGTGCTGTACGACAACCGGGTGAGCGGCAACCCCAACGTGACCTACCTGGCGGTGGACAACGACGAGGGCATGGCCCTTGCGGTGCGCCGCCTGAAGGAGCTGGGCCACCGGCGCATCGGCTACCTGAGCAGCGCGCTGGAGGCCTATGTGTACCGGCAGCGGTATCAGGCGTTCCTGCGCAGCATGCAGGACAGCGGCCTGCCCGCCGACGAGACGGTGTGCGGCGCATCGTTCCATGTGTCGGACTGCCTGTCCACCCACCTGCCCCGGCTGCTGAAGGCCGGCTGCACTGCCATCGTGTGCAGCCACGACCTGCTGGCCCACAGCGTGATCGTGCACTGCACCGAGCTGGGCCTGTCCATCCCCGGCGACATCAGCGTCATCGGCTTCGACGACATCCCCCTGTGCCGCTACACCGACCCGCCGCTGACCACCATCCGGCAGGACCGCACCGATCTGGGCAAGAGCGCCTTCTTCGCCCTGTCCAGCCATCTGAACCATGTGGCGCTGAGCACCTTCCTGCTGCACCCGCAGCTGGTGAACCGCGCCTCCTGCGGGGCCCCGCCGGAGAAAGCCGCAAAATGAGCCGCGCCCCAAAACAAAAAACGGCCCCCGGGTATCTCAAGGATACCCGGGGGCCGCTGTATTTTTTGTATGTTCCTGCGCCGTGCTCACCGCACCCGGCCCAGCACCAGCGCGCCCACAGGGGCCACGCAGGCGGCGTCGGTCAGGCGCATGGGCTTCTTCCAGCAGAAGGCAGAGGTCTCATCCGCCAGCACCTGCCACTCGCCCTCGGGCAGGTGGATGTCCTGCGCCTTTTCGCCCGCGTTGAACACCGCCAGCACACGGTCCCAGCGGCGGCCGTCGGCGTTCTCCAGGCAGACGCTGGCGCAGTCGGGGGCCAGGTCCGCCGCGAACAGGATGCGTTTGGCGGCGTCGGCGGTCTTGTCCTGCAGGCAGGGCAGCTCCATGCGCAGGGCGATCAGGCCCCGGTAGTAGTCCACCAGGTCGCGGGCCGCCCAGGCGCGGGCCCAGTCCATGCGGTTCAGCGCCGAGGGGGCGTTGTAGCTGTTCTTCACGCCGTTTTTGGTGCGGCCGAACTCCTCGCCCGCCAGCAGGAAGGGCTTGCCCTGGCAGCAGAAGTTGATGGCCGCCGCCAGCCGGTTGGCCCGCAGCACCTCCGGGGCCAGCGCCTCAAAGCGGCGCTGATCGTCCAGCGTGACCACCAGGCGGTCCCACAGGGTCCAGTCGTCGTGGCAGGACAGGTAGGTGATGGTCTGGGACACTGCCCCGAACATGGCGTCGCTGCCGGTGGCCCAGCCGGCCACGCACTTGCGCAGGTCGGCGGCTTCCAGCCCGCCGCCGTTCACAAAGCCCACCGTGTCCTCGCCCATCAGGTCGCCCTTCACCGCGTCGCGGGTGGCGTCGCAGAAGGCGCCGATGCGCCCGTCCAGGGTGGGCAGCGCCCCCTTGTGGCACAGCCTGGTGCCCGGGCGGGCATGGGTCTCGGCGGCAGCCCAGGGCTCGCCGTAGATCAGCTTCTCCCCCACGCCGAACTTCTCATCCAGCGCCTTCTGGATGCGCTCCATCAGGGGCACGTCCAAAAGGCCCATCAGGTCGAAGCGGAAGCCGTCCATGTGGTACTCCTCGGCCCAGTACAGCACCGACTCCAGAATGTACCGGGCGCACATGCTGCGCTCGCTGGCCAGGTCGTTGCTGCAGCCCGAGCCGTTGGAGGCCGCGCCGGTCTCATCCTGCCGGTAGTAGTACCAGGGCGCGGTGCGCCACAGCCAGGAGTCCACCGTGTAGGTGTGGTTGTACACCACATCCATGATGACCCGGAAGCCGTGCTTGTGCAGGGCCTGCACCGCCTGCTTCAGTTCCCGGATGCGCACCTCGCCGTGGGCGGGGTCGCTGGAGTAGCTGCCCTCAGGCACGTTGTAGTTCACCGGGTCATAGCCCCAGTTGTAGCCGGAGGCGGGGTCGGCCTCATCCACCGAGCCGTAATCGTACACCGGCATCAGCTGCACATGGGTCACGCCCAGCCGCTTCATGTAGTCCAGGCCGGTGGGGTGCAGGCCGTCCCCGTTCAGGGTGGTGCCGGTGCGGCACAGGGCGGTGTAGCGGCCCCGGTCGGCGGGGTCAAAGCCGCCGGCCTCATCCCAGGAGAAGTCCCGCACATGCAGCTCGTAGATGACCTGCTCGGGGGTGCGGGCGGGGGCGGCGTCCTGCTGCCAGCCCGCCGGGTCGGTGCGGCGCAGGTCCAGCACCATGCTGCGCTGGCCGTTCAGGCCGCAGGCGCGGGCGTAGGGGTCGGCGGTGCGGCGGCTCTCGCCGTCCACCGTCACCACATAATCATAATACACGCCGTCCAGGTCCTCGCCGGTCCGCCACAGCCACAGGCCGCGCTCAGCCTTCTGCAGGGGCAGCGCCCGCAGCGCCTGCCCGCCGTGGCCCCCGGCGTACAGCCGCAGCTCCACCGCCTCGGCGGTGGGGGCCCACAGCCGGAACTCCGTGCCCTCCTCCGAGCAGAACGCGCCCAGCGCCGCATCGCAGTGGAACGCCTGCTCGAATTCGGCGGAGTCGAACCATTCTTTCTGCCTGATCAGATCCATCTCACTCACCCGTTTTTCAAAAGTTTCCGAAAGTTTCGTGAACAGTATAACCCCAATCGGGATGAAAAGTCCATAGTTTTACGGGGTTTTCTCGGGGTCTCCGCAACATTTTTGCAAGGACAGGGCCCCGCTCAGCCCACATGGCCAGCCGGACTTTTCAAAAGAGCTGCACTTTTTCTCGTTAAACCTATTGACACGATAGGAAATAAGTGGTAGATTAAACCCATCAACCAAGTATGTTGAACTTAAAACACCGCGAAACGGAGGCTTATCTCATGCTTGCACTGCTGGATACGCTGCTTCGCAGCAACTATCGCTGCGGACGAATG
>JAFUQL010000208.1 GCA_017472375.1 Oscillospiraceae bacterium
CACTTCCCTCATCCGACCTCGCTTCGCTCGGCCACCTTCCCCCGGAGGGGGAAGGCTTTACCGTCGCGAGAAAGGCTGCTCCCGCTTTGCGGGGGCGCCCGCAGGGTGTGCATAGCTGAGCTGGCGCGCCGTAGGCGCGACTGAGGGGGGCGCTGCCGCGGCTTCTTGCCACAAAAGCGACAACCCCCAATTTGTCAGAGAACACACAAAAAACGAGAGAACATAGAAACGCCCCGGCGCCGTGGAGTTTTCCACTGCGCCGGGGCGTTTTGGTTGAAGAAATGGGCGCTCAGCCCAGGGATGCGCCGGTCACGTCCGGCACCTGCCCGAAGGGATCGAACACCAGCCCGCTGATGGGCTCGCCCAGCACCAGCCGGCCCGACTGATAGAACAGCGGGGTGGCGGGCACCTGTTCCAGCAGGGTGCGCTCCAGCAGGGTGATGCGCCCTGTACTGCCCGCAAGGGCCGGGCTGCTGCGGGTCTCGGCCAGCAGGGTGTCAAACTCCGAGGGCTCCAGCCCGGCGAGGCCGCCGGCGGCGAACTGCTCAAGCAGACCCAGCGGGGTACCGCTGGCGGGCACCAGGGGCAGCAGGGCGATCTGGTAATCTCCCTCGGCCACCCGGGCGCGGATCTCCTCCACGGTCAGCTCCTCCACCGTGAAGAAGGCGGTCAGCTCCTTCTGCCAGGCCTGGTTGATCTCGCCCAGCAGCTGGCTCTCCTCCCTGGGCACCAGGATGCCGATGCCGCTCAGCTTGGTGGCGCCCAGCTCGGCCAGACCTGCCAGATAACTGGCGCGGGGGTCGGATGCGGCGGCAGGCATGGCGCCCGCCTGCTCCCGGTAGCTGCCGCCTGCAAGCTGCACAGCGGGGGGCACCAGCCCATCGGCGGCTTGCCGGTGGGGCCCATGATCCAGGGTCAGGCTGCGCACCACCCCATCCAGCGCGGAGCGGATGTTCAGGCTGTTCAGCCCGGGGACGTCGGTGTTGTACAGCAGTACCCAGGTCTCGGCGGCGTACTCGATCTCGGTCAGGCTGGTGGTGCGGCTGCCGGTGTACCATGCGGCAGTGGCTTTTTCCTCCTCGACCCGGGCAGCGGTATCCACTGTGTAGGAGGAACTGGATCCGGAGGCCGTTTCCTCGGCCAATTCGGCATCCTCGTTCAGTACAAGGCGCAGGTTGTTGATGCGGCTGCCCTCGGCAGCGCGCCGCAGGAACAGACCGCTGTCGGTCCAGCTGTACAGGTAAAAGCTGCCGTTGGCCAGCACCGTGCGGCTGCCCAGCCCGTAGGAACCGGCGGTGGACTCAAAGAACGCCTGGTTGCAGGGCATAGCGCCGGGCAGGCAAAGCCGGGCGGGGAAGTCCGCATCCGGGCTTTCCAGCCGGATGATCAGGGTGCGGTCGTCCGGCGCGCTGACCCCAAGCGTGTCGGGGGCCGTCTGGCCGGCCAGTACGGCCGATGCGCCCCAAATGCCGATCAGCTCATATGCCCAGGGGCTTTGGGTCTCGGGCGAGAGGGTGCGCTGCAGGCCGAACACAAAGTCCGCTGCAGTGAGGGGCGTATCTTCCTCGCCCCGGTAGCTGCTCCAGGTCAGACCCTCTTTCAGGGTAAAGGTGTAGGTCAGGCCGTCTGCCGAGAGCTCACACCGCTCGGCGCACTCAAACTGGGGGCTGCCGTCCTCTCCCTTGCGGTAAAGGCCGCTGAACAAGTGGGTCACCGCGATGATCTCGGGGCTCTCCTCGGCCAATTGGGGGTCCAGGTTGGCGGGGACATGCTCCACCTCCCAGGTGAAGGTGGTCAGGCTCTCGCCGCAGCCGGTGAGGCCCAGCAGAAGGGCCAGCGCCAGCAGGGCGGCCGCAAAGCGGGTGCGAATGTGGGACATGACAGGTTCTCCTTTGCCGTTGTATCGTGAAAATGCCGCCCGGGGAGCAGCCGAAGCCGCCGCACGCCGGGCACAGCCGTGTATTTATATAAAGTATACGGGGAAATAGTATCAGATTTGCCGCCCAAACGCAAAGGGTTTGCGGCAGGATTTGCAAAAAATTCAGACATTCTTAATAGTGCAGGTCGTTTTTGGCGCAGATATGCCGGAAAAACACGGAAAAGCGCAGTCAAAACCCATTGGCTGTGCTTGCCTGTGTGCCTTAAAAGGTCTATAATATTTAAAGTATGCCCGTCTGTGCGCAGGCGGGCCGTTCTGTAAAATCCATCATACCTTGAGAGGGGTGCTTATTTATGAAATATGATCAGCAGCTGGCCGCTTATGTGAAGGGCAAGAAGGTCGCCTTCATCGGCGCGGGTGTCAGCCACAAGGAGCTGATCCCCCAGTTTGTTGAGATGGGCGCGCAGGTGACCCTGTGCGACAAGAAGCCCGATCTGGCGGCCTTTGGTCCCTACGGCGAGACCCTGAAGGAGCTGGGTGTGGCCCTGAGTCTGGGCGAGAACTACATGGACGGTTTTGAGGGCCAGGACATCATCATGCGGACCCCCGGCTTTGAGTTCTACACCCCCGCACTGCAGCAGGCCCACGCCCACGGCGCGGAGCTGAGCAGCGAGATGGAGCTGTTCTTCAAGTACTGCCCCTGTGAGAAGGTGGCCGTGACCGGCTCGGACGGCAAGACCACCACCACCAGCCTGATCGCCGCCATCTTTGAGGCGGCGGGCCGCACTGTGCACCTGGGCGGCAACATCGGCCGCGCTCTGCTGCCCATCCTGGGCGAGGTGAAGCCCGAGGACGTGGCCGTGGTGGAGCTGTCCAGCTTCCAGCTCATCAGCATGCGCCAGAGCCCGCAGGTGGCCGTGGTCACCAACGTGACCCCCAACCATCTGGATCACCACAAGGATATGCAGGAATACATCGACGCCAAGCGCAACATCCTGATCTGGCAGGACGCCTCCTGCCGCGCGGTGCTGGGCTACGAGAACGACGTGAGCAACGGCATGAAGGCCGACTGCAAGGGCGAGCAGGTGTGGTTCACCCGCCTGCGCGAGACCGACAACGGCGCGTTCCTGCGGGCGGAGGACGATATGCTGTGCTACGCCGAGAACGGCGTGGTCACCCCCGTGCTGCCCCGCAGCGAGATGAAGCTGCGCGGCCTGCACAACGTGGAGAACCTGCTGGGCGCCATTGCCGCCGTGTGGGGCCGCGTGCCCATGGAGGCCATCCAGAAGGTGGGCAGCACCTTCACCGGCGTGGAGCACCGCATCGAGCCGGTGCGCACCCTGGACGGCGTGACCTGGTACAACGACTCCATCGGCACCAGCCCCACCCGCACCATCGCCGGCCTGCGTAGCTTCGACCAGAAGCTGATCCTGATCGCGGGCGGCTACGACAAGAAGATCCCCTACGCGCCCCTGGCCCCCGAGATCTGCGCCCATGTGAAAGTGCTGGTCCTGATGGGCGCCACCGGCCCGGTCATTGAGAAGGCTTTGAACGACTGCCCCGACTTTGCCGGCGCGGATATCAAGCTGGAGCACGCCGCCACCCTGGAGGAGGCGGTGGAACTGGCCCGCAAGAATGCGGTCAGCGGCGACGAGGTGCTGTTCAGCCCTGCCAGCGCCAGCTTTGACCTGTACCCCAACTTTGAGGTGCGCGGCCAGCACTTTAAGCGGCTGGTGAATGAGCTGAAATGATCGAGACGGTCAGCAGCGAGATCCGCCTGCAGGAGTACCGCCTGATGGCACAGCTCTGCCCCACGCTGGGGCCCCTGGCAGGTTCGGCGCTGGAGCTGTTTTACGGCAAGCCCGCCAGCGGTTGGAGCTTTTATGTGATCCGCCGCCGCCCGGACTTTGAAAACCCTCCCCTTCTGGAGGGAGAGGTGCGCCGGGGCGCGGTCAGCGCTGCGCTGGCCATCCGCGGACACAGCGCGTGGCTGGTCTGCCCGCCCGCCGATGTGCCGTGGGAGACGGACGGCGCGGCAGGCGAGGAAGCTGCCCGGATCTGGGGCATCGACCCGGAGGAGCTGACCGGGTTTCTGGAGTTTTTGGGTGTGGAGCGGCTCACCACCCCCGCTCCCGGCCCGATGGGCTGGAACAGCCGCCCGCTGGCCCGCATGGGCCCCGGCCCGGCGCTGGTCTGCCCGCCCGTGCCCCAGGGCCTGACCCTTGAGACCGCCGCCCCGGTGGGGGAGGTGGCCGATCTGGTGATGGCCGGCAAGGGCGCGGATGCCCGGGACGACTTTTACGCCGAGGCCTGCGCCCGCCGCAACCACGGGCTGGGGCGATTCTGGCTGGCACGGCTGCCCGGCGGCCGCCCTGCCGCCACCGTGAGTGCCTGGGCCGTGTGGGCGGGTGAGGGCTACATGGCCATGGGCATCACCGCCCCCGACCTGCGGGGACGGGGCTACCGCGGCTGGCTTCTCCCTGCCATGGCCCGGCGCCTGCTGGATGAAGGGCTGCCCCCCACCTTCCTATGCCGGGAGGGGCTGGTGCCCTTCTACCTGCGGCAGGGAATGGTACAAATTGGAGAATACAGGCAATATTATACAGAAAGTAGCGGATTGGAC
>JAFUQL010000025.1 GCA_017472375.1 Oscillospiraceae bacterium
GACGCGGACACGGTGTTTGCGGCTGCATCACAAGGCCGGACGGGACGAAAAACGCCCGGGAAAACAGCCCCTCCACACCCTCTCCCCCAACCACAAAAAAAGAGCCTTCCATCCGGAAGGCTCTTTTATATTTACGACAAATTTCGCGATCAGTCGTTGTCGCGGCCCTCCAGCAGGGCGTTGATCTTCACGATGGGATCCAGAATGCGGCTGACGGACATGTTGGTGCTGATGGCGGTGATGAAGGAGGTGATGTACTTGGACATATCCACCTCGTAGAACCACTCGCGCTCACGCAGCTCGGGGGTGCGGTAGGTCAGGTTGGTGCCCAGCACCGCGCTGATGATGCCCTTCTCGTAGGCCTCGTCGAACTTCTCCAGGCCGCTGGTGAACAGGGGGAAGGTGGCGTTGGCGAAGATGCGGCGGGCACCGCGCTTCTTCAGCTCGTAGCCGATGTCCAGCATGGACTCGCCGGAGGCGATGATGTCGTCGGCAATGAACACGTCCTTGCCCTCGACGCTCTCGCCCAGGTACTCATGGGCCACGATGGGGTTGCGGCCGTTGACCACCACGGAGTAGTCGCGGCGCTTGTAGAACATACCCAGGTTGACGCCCAGCACGCTGCTGTAGTACATGTTGCGGTTCATGGCGCCCTCGTCCGGGCTGATGACCATGAAGTGCTCGGTGTCGAACTGCAGGTCGGGCATATGCTCCAGCAGGGTCTTCAGCACCTGGTAGGTGGGCATGGCGGTGTCGAAGCTCATCAGGGGCACCGCGTTCTGCACACGGGGGTCGTGGGCGTCAAAGGTGACCACGTTGTCCACGCCCATGCTGGCCAGCTCCTGCAGCGCGTAGGCGCAGTCCAGGCTCTCGCGGGCGGCACGGCGGTGCTGACGGCCGCCGTACAGGCTGGGCATGATGACGGTGGTGCGGCGCTGTTTGCCGGAGGCGGCCTGGATCAGGCGCTTCAGGTTGGCAAAGTGGTCGTCGGGAGACATATGGTTCTCGTAGCCAAACAGATTGTAGGTCAGGCTGAAGTTGCCGGGATCGATGATGAAGAACAGATCATCGCCGCGCACGCTCTCCTTGATCAGGCCCTTGGCATCGCCGGACTGGAACCGGGGGCAGATGCTGGGGATGATGAAGGTCTCCTTGTCAAAGCCGGCCTCCTTGGCCATGCGCACCAGATGGGCGTCCACCAGCTCGGCCATCTCCTCGGCGCCGGGGACTACGATCAGACCAATGTCTGCCACCTGGGTCTCGGTGAACACTGCCTTGGTACTAACTTCCTTCTCCATGGTTCTATACACTCCTCGTTCATTGTGTGGTCGTCATGCGGGGCCTTGAACCGGGAGCCTCGCGGCCGCCGTTCTCGTCCCGGACCCCGCGCCGCAGCTTGTTCGGGGTATGCAGGAACTGTTTCCGCACATTTATACTCAAATTTTAGCACAGTTTTCTGAAAAGCAACAGACATTTTACACCAGTTGCACATTTTCTGCGGCTTGACACAAAACAGGCCCCGAAGGGGTGAAATTTGCTGGCATTTTACACAAAGCAACTTGTCTGAACGGCGGTTTTGTTTGTCTGTTGGCCGCCGCTAACGAGCTTTCGCCCGGGGCAAATGCCCCGGGCGAAAGTCATACTTTTCTTCGTTTTTTGGTGGTAGGTCGTACTTTTGCGCGGGGCGCTCAGCCCTGTGCGCCGGGCTTCTTCTGGCGCAGCTTCTTCTCGTGGCGCATCATCTGAGCGGCGACCATATCCATGCGGCGTGCCATCTCGTAATCGTCCAGCAGGCTGCTCTCCTCCAGACCCTCGTAGGGGCTCTCGCCGCGGAAGGCGTTCTTCAGCAGCACGGGGGTGAACACCGAGCAGCACACCACCATGATGATGATGGGGCCGAACACCGCCTCGGGCATGATGCCCATGGCCGCGCCCTTCTCGGCGACGATCAGGGCGACCTCGCCGCGGCAGGCCATGCCCATGCCGGTCTGGATGCCCTGCCGGGTGGTGAAGCCGCACAGCTTCGCGCCCAGGCCGCAGCCGATCAGCTTGGACAGGATGGCGGTCAGCACCAGCAGCACGGTGAAGGCCACCAGCATCAGGTCCATCTGGGGCATGGTGATCTTCAGGCCGATGTTGGCGAAGAACACAGGGGTCAGCAGCATATAGGACAGGGGGTTGATCTTGCTCTTGATGTAGTCGTCCTTGGGGGTGCTGGAGATGATCAGGCCGGCGGCGAAAGCGCCGATGATGTCGGCCACGCCGAACAGCACCTCAGCGGCCCAGGCCATGAACAGGCACAGGGCAAAGGCGGACACCGGGAACCGGTGCAGGTTGCGGTCGGCGACGCGGCGGTCGTACCACAGGTAGAACTTGTGGGCCAGCACCGCCATGACCACGGCGAACACGAAAAACAGAACGATCTTGCACAGCACCACGGGGATGCTGACGCTGCCGCCGGCCAGCGCGGAGACGATGGTCAGGCAGACCAGGCCCAGCACGTCGTCGATCAGGGCGGCGGCCAGGATGACGTTGCCCACCTTGGTGGACAGCTTGCCGATCTCACGCAGGGTCTCGACGGTGATGCTCACCGAGGTGGCGGTGAGCACGGTACCCAGGAACAGGGACTGCAGCAGCGTGAGCTTGCCCACAGCGCCGTCGCCCCAGTCGAAGCAGTACATCAGGCCGGTGCCCAGGGCCAGGGGCACCAGCACGCCGCACATGGCCACGATGAAGCCGGCCTTGCCGCTCTCCTTCAGCTCCTGGATGCTGGTGCCCATGCCGGCGTTGAACATGATGACGATGACGCCCAGCTCGGCCAGCATGGTGAGGAACTCGCTGGGGGCGAGGATGCCCAGCACGGCGGGGCCAAGCAGCAGGCCCGCCAGCAGGGAGCCGACCACCTGGGGCAGATGCAGGCGGCCGCTGAGAATACTGAACACCTTGGTGGAACCAAGGATGATGCAAAGGGTCAGCAGATAATCATAAGACATGATCACACACTCTCTTTCTTCCATGACTGCGCGGCCGCGGGAAGGGCGGCCGCCCGTGTCGCGCCGCCTCTCACACAGACGGCGTAGCGCAGAGAAGCCCCTCGGGTGTTCCCCGGGGGCGTACCGCCATTATAGCACTCGTTCCGCAAAATGGAACGCATTCCAAAAACATTTTTGTTCATTTTGAAAGTTTCTCCGTTGCGCACAAATCCATTCGCCTGCGGGGCGGTGGTTTTATCAAAACTGCTCCAAATGAGGCAATCTTGCGGTCGAAAACTCAAAACCATACAGAAATACTTCAGAATTCTACCAGGCAGGCGCAGGGGTATCGCATTTTTGCTGTGAGGGGGTGAAAGGGAGTTTTGTAAGTTTTGAACATCGCGATAGTGGGCTTTTGGGGTGGAGGCGTTGGCCCTGGATCTGCCGTAATGCTGCGGGGGACGCAAAGAGCAGCACCACCGCATATTGGCTTCCCCCTCCGGGGGGCTCAGGGGGCGCCGCCGCCAGTGGGCTCAGGGGTCGCCGCCGCCAGTGGGCTCAGGGGTTGCCGCCGC
>JAFUQL010000209.1 GCA_017472375.1 Oscillospiraceae bacterium
GCATCTTTGTGGTACGTCCCGGCGGCAGTATTCCCGTCGATGGCATCGTGCTGGAAGGCACCGGTGCCGTCAACGAAGCCGCCCTGACCGGCGAAAGCATCCCCGTGGACAAGGCCCCCGGCGACCGGGTGTCCGCTGCCACCCTGAACCAGTCCGGCTTCATCCGCTGTGAGGCCACCCGCGTGGGCGAGGACACCACCCTGGCCCAGATTATCCAGATGGTCAGCGACGCTGCCGCCACCAAGGCTCCCATCGCCAAGATTGCGGACCGGGTGTCCGGCGTGTTTGTGCCCGCGGTCATCACCATCGCGGTCATCACCACCATCGTGTGGCTGGCGCTGGGGCAGACGGTCAGCTTTGCGCTGGCCCGGGGCATCTCGGTGCTGGTCATCAGCTGCCCCTGTGCGCTGGGCCTTGCCACCCCCGTGGCCATCATGGTGGGCAGCGGCCTGGGCGCCAAGCACGGCATCCTGTTCAAGACGGCTGCCAGCCTTGAGGCCGCCGGCCGGGTGGACACGGTGGTGCTGGACAAGACCGGCACTGTCACCGCCGGTGAACCCAAAGTTACCGACATCCTGCCCGCCGAGGGCATGGAGGAGGGTGCGCTGCTGACCCTGGCCGCCGCCTTGGAGGGCCCCAGCGAGCATCCGCTGGCCCGGGCCATCCTGGCCGAGGCGGATGCCCGCGGCATTGAGATCGAGCAGGGCATGGTCACCGAGTTCGCCGCCCTGCCGGGCAATGGCCTGCGGGCGAAGGTGGGCGGCAAAGCCGCCTGTGCAGGCAGTGCCGCCTTCCTGAAGCCCCAGGGCGAACTGGCCCGGGCCGGCGAGGAACTGGCCGGGCAGGGCAAGACCCCCCTGTACTTTGCCATTGAGGGCAAGGTGCTGGGCCTCATCGCTGTGGCAGACGTGGTCAAGCCCTCCAGCGCCGAGGCCATCCGCCAGCTCAAGGGCATGGGCCTTGAGGTGGTCATGCTCACCGGCGACAACCAGCGCACCGCCGACGCCATCGGCGCACAGGTGGGCGTGGACCGGGTGGTGGCCGGCGTTCTGCCCGACGGCAAGGAGGCCGAGGTGCGCCGCCTTGCCCAGTATGGCAGTGTGGCCATGGTGGGCGACGGCATCAACGACGCCCCCGCCCTGACCCGTGCGGACGTGGGCATCGCCATTGGCGCCGGCGCGGACGTGGCCATTGACGCTGCCGATCTGGTGCTGATGAAGAGCGACCTGCTGGACGTGGCCGCCGCCATCCGCCTGAGCCGCCAGGTGCTGAAGAACATCCACGAGAACCTGTTCTGGGCGTTCTTCTACAACATCATCGGCATCCCGCTGGCGGCGGGCGTATACATCCAGCTTCTGGGCTGGCAGCTGAACCCCATGTTCGGCGCTGCCGCCATGAGCCTGTCCAGCTTCTGCGTGGTGACCAACGCCCTGCGGCTGAACCTGTTCGATGTACACAGCACCCGCAAGGACCGCCCAAAAAAGAAGAAGGCAAGACCCGAACCCGAAGCCCCCGCGGGACCCGCCGCGGAAGCGATAGAACTGACTGAAGAAAAAGGAGAATCCACCATGACTGTTGTGATGAAGATCGAGGGCATGATGTGCCCCCACTGCCAGGCCCGCGTGCACAAGGTGCTGAACGAGCTGGAGAACGTGAACGCCACCGTGGACCTGGAGAACGCCAGCGCCACCGTGACCTGCCCCGAGGGCACCGACACCGCTGCCCTGAAGAAGGCCGTGGAGGACGCCGGCTACACCGTCACCGGCATGAACTGAGATGCAGGCTGACCACGAGAGCGTGACCCGGCTGGTCAAGACCGCGCGGGGCCAGCTGGACGGCGTGCTGCGCATGGTGGAGGAAGACCGCTACTGCATGGACGTGGCCAATCAGCTTCTGGCCGCTCAGGCGGTGCTGCGCAAGGCCACCCGGGAGATCCTGCGGGCGCACATGGCCGCCTGTGTCACCGATGCGGTGGCCGCCGAGGATGCCGCCGCCAAGATCGACGAGCTGGTGACCCTGTTCGACAAGATGACCAAATAAAATACGCGCCCCGGCTTTGCTGTAAGTCGGGGCGCGTGTTTTTGTATGCGGAGGCTGACAAAATTGTATCAGAACAGCCCGGCGGGCAGGCAGATGTCCTCTTTGGGCACCTTGGCCCAGTCAAAGTCGGGCAGGAGCTGTTCAGGGGTCCTGGGGGCGGGCTCCTCCTGCAGGCCTGCCGCAAAGGCCAGGCGGCCGATGATCTCGGCGGGGGTGTACCGGGCGGCCAGCTGCTCCAGGCTCACATCTCCGTCCCGCTTGGACAGCCGCCGCCCGTCCGGGGCCAGCAGCAGGGGAAGGTGATAGAACTTCGGCGCGGGCAGCCCCAGCGTTTCATACAGCCAGAGCTGCCGGGGGGTGGAGGTCAGCAGGTCGGCGCCGCGCACCACCTGCGTCACCCCCATGAGGGCGTCATCCACCACCACCGCCAACTGGTAGGCAAACACTCCGTCCGCCCGCCGCAGCAGGAAGTCCCCGCAGTCGGCGGCGAGGTTCTCGGCGTAGGGGCCCATGTGCCCGTCGGTGAAGGCCACGGTGCGGTCGGGCACCTGCACCCTCCATGCGGGCGGGCGCTGGCGGCTGCGCTCGGCCACCTCTGCGGGGGCCAGCCCCCGGCAGGTACCTGCATACAGCACCTGTCCGTCCGAGCGGTGGGGCGCACTGGCCGCGTGCAGCTGGCTGCGGCTGCAGAAGCAGGGATACACCAGCCCCATCTCTGCCAGCCGGTCGTAGTATTCCTGATAGATGTGGGAGCGCTCGCTCTGGTAATAGGAGCCGTCCGGTCCGCCGGTGCTGCCGCCCTCATCCCAGCCAAGGCCCAGCCAGTTCAGGTCCTGTTCCAGCAGGTCCGCGTAGGCGCGGGGGCAGCGGGCGACGTCCAAATCCTCAATGCGCAGCACCACCTGCCCGCCCTGCGCGCGGGCGCTCAGCCAGGCCAGCAGGGTGCACATCAGGTTGCCCAGATGCATCCGCCCCGAGGGAGAGGGCGCATAACGTCCTTTTTCCATGGAAGTCCCTCCTCTGAAAAGTGAAAACACGCGGTATATTTTTTACAGATTATACGAATTGTTGCTTTCTGGCCGACGTATCCGGCGGCCAGAAGGAGACATCCGCTGGCTTAAAGTCAACAAAAAGTAGAAATAGACGATAAAATACAAAGAGGAATCAAAGCATCAGCGGTGTTTCGAACTCATCCAGCGAGGCCTCGGCAGGTGCAGCGGGGGTGTCGAATACGCGGGTGGCGCTCAGGTCCTGAGCACAGGCGGTCGGGGCGCTGCCCAGATGCCAAACCCCGTCTCCGCTGCAGCGCAGGCCGCTCTGATAGAAGGCCTCACAGGCGCGCAGCAGATGCTCCGCATCCAGTGCGCCGGCGGTCTCCACCGCGGCGTGCATGGCAAGCTGAGGAGCGCCCATATCCACCATGGGCACACTCACCGAGTGGGTCAGCAAATTGCCCAGCGTGCTGCCGCCGGGCAGGTCGGGGCGATTGGTGAACACCTGCATGGGCACCCCGGCCCGGCGCAGCACCTCGGCGAACACCGCACCGGTCAGCCCGTCGGTGGTGTACTTCTGGTTGGCGCTGTACTTCAGCACCGGGCCCTTGTTCAGCAGCACCGGGTTCACCGGGTCGCTCTTTTCGGGGAAGTTGGGGTGCCGGGCGTGGGCGTTGTCGGCGCTCACCGCAAAGCTGCCCGCAAAGGCGGCCAGTACGTCCTGTTCGCTGCCGCCCTGTGCCAGCACAGCCCGGCGCAGCACATCGGCGGTGAAGCTGCCCAGTGCGCCCTGCCGGGTGCCGCTGCCCACCTCCTCATTGTCCAGCAGGAACCAGGCGGCGGCGTCTCCGTCGGCGGAGAGAAAACCCTCCAGCGTGGCCCACGCGCATTCCAGGTCGTCGATGCGGGGCGCTGCCAGAAACTCCCGGTCCGGGCCAAGGAGCACCGCATCCTGCCGGGGGACAAGATTCAGATCAGCGCCCAGAATGTCCTCAGAGCGCACCGCAAGCTCAGCGGCGATCAGCTTCCGCAGATCGGTGCAGCCCTCAGCGCCATACAGGGGCTGCAGGTCCGCCGCCGGGTCGAAGCGGTGGCCGCTGTTCAGGTCCCGCTGCATATGGATGGCCAGGCTGGGGATGATGAGCAGGTCCCGGTCCAGGTACACAAGGCGGCTCTCGATGCGGCCCTCGTGCCGCAGGATGACCCGGCCCGCCACGGTCAGGGGGCGGTCCAGCCAGCTGTAGTGGATGCCGCCGCCGTAGCCCTCCACCGGGGCGCGGGTGTAGCCCGCAGCAGGGCGGCCCTCCAGCTGTTTCAGCCGCCAGGTGGGGCTGTCGCTGTGGGCCAGGGCCAGCTTCCAGCCAGTCACAGGGCGGGCGGGCAGGCGAAAGGCCGCGATGGCACTGCCGCCGCGGATCACATAATACTTTCCGCCGGAAAAATGCCAGGGCTCCTGTTCGCTCAGGGGGCGGTAGCCGGCGGCCTCCAGCCGGCGGCGGGCGGTCTGCACACTGTGCCACGGGCTGGGGCTCTGGTCGATGAAGGTGCAGAGATCCTGCAACGGATGAAGCTGTTTCATGGGTCGTCCTCCCGGAATGGTCTGATCCCAGTATAGCACATCCGGCATGAAAACAAAACGGCGGGGTTTTCCACACAAACCTCTCAGAGCGGTGGAAAACAAAACAGCGCCGCCCCGGCAAAGGGCAGCGCTGAGGGGAACCGCTGGGCGCAGGGGATAGACCGCCTGCGCCAGGGAACAGTATACGGTGGGGTCACTTCATGGTGATCAGTTCGTACTGGCGGCTGCCCAGGCCGATCTTCTCTGCGTGGGCCAGGCAGCTCTCCCACACCGATTCAGGGGTGGTGTTGGTGAAGGGGTCGCCCCAGTCCACGAAATTGGGGCTGGCCATGTTGTCGGCCAGGCGGCTGTTGGGCAGGGGCTGGGCGGCCAGGCACAGGTCGGCGCAGGCCTGATCCAGCGCCACCGGGTCGAAGCTGGCCAGCATACCGATGTCGGGCAGCACAGGGGTGTCGTTCTCGCCGTGGCAGTCGCAGAAGGGGGACACATCCATGATCAGGCTGATGTGGAACTGGGGCCGCCCGTCCACCACGGCCTTGGCGTACTCGGCCATCTTGCGGTTCAGGTCGTCGTTGGCGCAGTCGTTGGAGTTGTAGATGGCGTCAAAGTTGCAGCGGCCCAGGCAGCGGCCGCAGCCGGCGCACTTGTCAGTGTCGATGTGGGCCTTGTTCTCCTCGTCGAACCAGATGGCGTTCTGGCCGCACTCCTGCACACAGGCGTGGCAGCCCCGGCAGCGGCGCTTGCTGACGGTGGGCTTGCCGCTCTTGTGCTGCTCCATCTTGCCGGCGCGGCTGCCGCAGCCCATGCCGATGTTCTTGATGGCGCCGCCGAAGCCGGTGCACTCGTGGCCCTTAAAATGGCTCAGGCTGATGAACACGTCTGCGTCCATGATGGCCCGGCCGATCTTGGCTGCTTTCACATACTCGCCGCCCACCACGGGCACCTCCACGTCGTCGGTGCCCTTCAGGCCGTCGCCGATGATGATCTGGCAGCCGGTGGACAGGGGGAAGAAGCCGTTCTCATAGGCGGCCTCGATGTGTTCCAGTGCGTTCTTGCGGCGGCCGGGGTACAGGGTGTTGCAGTCGGTGAGGAAGGGCACGCCGCCGCACTCCTTCACCAGGTCGGCCACTACCTTGGCATAGTTGGGCCGCAGGAAGGCCAGGTTGCCCGGCTCGCCGAAGTGCATCTTGATGGCCACGAACTTGCCATCCATGTCCAGCTGGGGCATACCGGCGCGGCGCAGCAGCCGGGCCAGCTTTTCCGGCACATTGGTGCCGGGCAGGGCGCGAAAATCGGTGAAATAGACCTGAGATGCCATATTTTTTACTCCTTTGCTTGGGTGGACGTTTTGAGTTTGAGGTCCCTTGCACGGTGCTCCGTTTTATCAGGCAGGGCCGTCCGGTCAAAACGGCAGATCCGATTCGTCGTCCGCCGCTGCGAACAGGGGGTAGGGCAGGCGGCTGGGGCCGGCCGCAGGCTGCGCCTTGGCGGGATCGTACAGTTCCAGCGGTTCATAGGGCGAGGTCATGGGGGCGTTGGGGTCGGGCCGGTCGCCTGCAAGCTGCAGGGCCATGGCATCCATGGCCTCGGGGGACACTTTCAGGCGGGCCAGCTCGCTCTCGGGCAGGGGCACCGCGCGGCAGATGCGGCGGGCAGTGTGCAGCCGCTGCCCAGGCGCATATGGGGCAGGAAGGTCACCGGCAGATCAAAGCGGGTGGTGAAGCTGCTCTCCAGCTCCGGGCGGACGGAGGGGTCCAGCAGATCGGTCAGCAGGAATTTGTACTCACGGCCCTGCTCATCCCGGATCCGGCCGTA
>JAFUQL010000210.1 GCA_017472375.1 Oscillospiraceae bacterium
CCGGTATTTCGGGCAGCGGCAAGTCCAGCCTGGTCAACGAGATCCTGTACAAAACGCTTGCCGGCGAGCTGAACGGCGCCCGCACCCGGCCCGGCCGCTGCGACGGAGTGACCGGTCTGGAGTGGGTGGACAAGGTCATTGGCATTGATCAGCAGCCTATCGGCCGCACTCCCCGTTCCAATCCGGCCACCTATACCGGTGTGTTTAACGACATCCGCAATCTGTTTGCTTCTACACAGGACGCAAAACAGCGTGGCTACGGCCCCGGACGATTCAGCTTGAATGTAAAGGGAGGCCGCTGCGAAGCATGCGAGGGCAACGGCATTCTGCAGATCGAGATGCACTTTTTGCCGGATGTTTACGTCCCCTGCGAGGTATGCAAGGGCGCACGCTACAACCGGGAAACGCTGGAGGTCAAATACAAGGACAAGAACATCTCGGATGTGCTGAACATGACCGTGGAAGATGCCTGCATCTTCTTCGCCAACCTGCCCAAAATCAGCCGCAAGCTGCAGACCCTGCTGGATGTGGGCCTTGGCTATGTGACCTTGGGCCAGAGCGCCACCACCCTTTCGGGCGGCGAGGCACAGCGCGTGAAGCTGGCAAACGAGCTGGCACGACGGGGCACCGGCCAGACGGTATACATTCTGGACGAACCCACCACCGGTCTGCACATTGCCGATGTGCACAAGCTGATCGATGTGCTGCAGAAGCTGGTGGACGCCGGCAATACGGTCATTGTCATCGAGCACAATCTGGATCTGATCAAGTGCGCCGACCATATCATTGATCTTGGCCCTGAAGGCGGCAATGCCGGCGGCCTTGTGGTTGCACAGGGTACGCCCGAACAGGTTGCCGCCAACCCCGCCAGCTTTACCGGCCAATATCTGAAGCCGATGCTGGAGCAATAACCCCTCCTCGCCAAAAAAAGCAGAAAGGACGAATTACGGATGAATACGGTAACCGTCGCCGAAATGAAGCAGCTGGAGGCCGCCGCCAATGCCGCCGGTCTGAGTTATGAAGCTATGATGGAAAACGCAGGCACCGCTGTTGCGCAGTTGATTCTGCGTCAGCCTGCCGCAGATGCTGTTGTCTATTGCGGTCCCGGCAACAACGGCGGCGACGGTTATGTCATCGCGCGGCTTCTGGCAAATGCAGGCCGACGTGTTCTGGCCGTACAGGTAAATGGCCAGCCTCGCAACCCCTTGTGCCGCTCGCGCATGGAACTTGCGCAGGCAGCTGGAGTCAGCGTCTGTGCGCTTGCCGATTTATCCGAAGAGCAGCGACAGTTCTGCCGTGCCGCCTCGACCGCTGTTGACGCTGTATACGGAACCGGCTTCCACGGGGAGATGAGCGCCGATGCGCTGGAGGCCGCACAGCAGATGGCCCGCTGCCCTGCGGTATGGGCTGTGGACATCCCAAGCGGTGTGGAAAGCGACACCGGACGGGTTGCTGCGGGCGCAGTCAAAGCAACCGCAACGGTGGCATTTCATGCGGCCAAATATGCGCACAACTGTACCGCTGCTGCCCCATGGTGCGGCAAGGTCACCGTTGCCGATATTGGCATCGGCAATGCGCTGAAATAACGATACCGATAAAAACGACCGGCAGCAATGCGCTGCCGGTCGTTTTGCTATTTATATGCTGCCCAGAGAAATACGTTTGACCATCCTCTGTTTTACGAAAGATACTCCAGATAAACGATATCTCCCCTTTTGTACAGGCGAAACCTTGGCGTGTCAGGGTGATTATAAATCGCCTGCGCGGAAGGCATGCCGGAAATGGTGTAACCAATCCTGCTTGGGTAACCGCAGATACTGCCGACAACCTTCTTTTCATGCACAAACAACAGCTGAGTCATCCCCTCGCTGACTGTTTCCTGTATGGACAGACTGCGAAACCCGATGCAGCGGGCAATTTCTTCGCGTGAGGTATAGGGGCTGAAGGTATACACCGCATCCCATTCAAACGGCGTAAGCTGATGCAGTACCACCGTTTCTTCAGCTGCAGACAGGACCTTCTGCTTGAAATGATGGTTATTCCACAAAACATACGGATTGCCGAATATCATTACAAACAACAGATAGCCGACAAAAATAGCAAACAAGGGAATCAACACAAATCGCAGCTTACTCCGCTTCATTCTTTTTCCTCCCGGGCACTGCGGCAGTATCCGCGGCCAGCACTGCTACCACATTCAGCAGCACCACTGCCGACAG
>JAFUQL010000211.1 GCA_017472375.1 Oscillospiraceae bacterium
AGGGCATGATGCCCTGCTCAATGCGGCGGCGGCAGATGTAATCCAGCAGCAGCACGCTCACCTCATTGCCGGTCATCAGACGGTAGCCAGCATCGGTGGGCACCGCGATGCCCACACGGTCGCAGTCCGGGTCGGTGCCCAACAGCAGGTCAGGCTGCACCTGTTCGCACAGTGCCAGACCTCGCTCCATGGCCTCGCGGATCTCCGGATTGGGATACGGGCAGGTGGGAAAATTGCCGTTGGGCTCCTTCTGTTCAGGCACGACGGTCACATCCGTGATGCCCACCTGTTCCAGGATGCGGGTAACACATTCCAGACCGGCTCCGTTCAGCGGGGTGTACACAAGCTTCAGCGGGTCAGCATCCCGCTCCTCCGCTTCAAGAGACTGCTCCTTCACCGCCCGCAGGAAACGGTCGAGGGTGTCCTCCCCGATCATGCGGATCATCCCGGTGGCGCGCCCCTCATGGAAAGGCATCCACTTCACGTCCTCGAAGATGTCCACCGCTTCGATGCTGGTCTGGACGGCCGCAGCAGTCTCGAGGGTGATCTGACAGCCGTCCTCGCCGTACACCTTGTATCCGTTGTATTTGGCCGGGTTGTGGCTGGCGGTGATGCACACACCCATACCACAGCCCAGATCGCGCACCGCAAAGCTCAGCGCCGGGGTGGGCTCCAGCCGGGGATACACGCAGGCCACGATGCGGTTGGCAGCCAGAACGCAGGCTGTTTCAACCGCAAAGTCATCGCTGCACAGGCGGCTGTCGTAGCCAATGGCCACACGCTTGGGCAGCGTGGTGGCATTCAGGTAATCCGCCAGACCCTGTGTCGCCTTGCGCACGGTGTAGCGGTTCATCCGATTGGTGCCTGCGCCCAGAACGCCCCGCAGGCCGCCGGTGCCAAATTCCAGATCACGGTAAAAGCGGTCGCTCAGCTCGGTCTCGCCCAGCAGGCGCAACTCGTTCTTGGTCTCCTCATCCACCACCAGACTTTCCATCCAGCGAGCGAACTCCATCGTACAACGCTCGGTCATTCGATCTCCTCCATCCTGTTTTGAAAAAAGGCCGGCCCGGAGCACTCGCCCCGCTGCCGGCCAGATCTTCGTTACCGTTTCGATCTTTTGGGCTGTGGCGCAGGCAGCGCCTCATACAGCGCAGCCAACAGGGATGCCAGAAACTCCGGCTCATCCACTTCCTCTACCAAAAGCATGGGGTTCGCCCCCTCATAGGGCAGGGTCTCCCGCCCGGCAGGCAGCAGCGCCCTCGCCTGCGGGATGTTCTTCACCAGCAGGCGCCCATCGTAGATGCCGCCCACCAGCTTTTCCCGCACATACAGCAGATATTCCCCCATCATGGGGCGGCAGCGCACCCCATCCACAGCGGACATCTGCTCCATCAAAAAAAGCATGGTCTCTTTTGTGGTGGCCACGGTGCGCCCCCTCATCACAGCAGCTCGGTGCGGCCCTGCGCTTTCAGGGCATCCACCGCCAGCTTCACGTCCTGTGCCCGGGCGCGGTCGCACACCAGCACCGCATCCGCAGTCTCGACCACGACCAGGTCGTGCACACCGATGGCAGCGATCAGCCGCCCGGCAGAGTACCCGATGATATTCTCGCTATCAATGGCCAGGCAATCGCCTACCAGCACATTGCTGTGCTCGTCCGGCTGATGCAGCACCGGCATCATATCCCAGCTGCCCACATCGTTCCAGCCAAATTCACCGCTCACCATCAGCACATCGGAGCTGCGCTCCATGATGCCATAGTCCACGCTGATGGACGGGATGGTGGGATAAACCTGCTGAACCACGTCCAGTTCCTCCGGGGTGCCCATGGCATCCGCGATGCGGCTCAAGGGCTCATACACCTCGGGCAGGTGGCGCTTGAACTGCTCCAGAATGACCGAAGCCTTCCAAATGAACATCCCGCTGTTCCACGCATAGGCACCGCTCTTCAGATACTGCTTTGCGGTGGCCTCGTCCGGTTTTTCCTTGAATTCCAGCACCTTGCGCGCCGGACCAGGCTCCTGCGCATCAAAGCGAATATAGCCGTAGCCGGTGGCAGCGAAGGTGGGGGTGATGCCAATGGTCACCAGCTTGTCCGTGGCCTCAGCGGCGGTCACCGCCTGCTCCAGCACCGCGGTAAACTTTTTCCAGTCCTTGATGTAAGCATCCGACGGAGCCACGCACAGCACGCCGTCGCCGCGCTTTTTCAGCACCTCAAAGGCAGCGTAGCCGATACAGGCCGCCGTATTTCGGGCGCAGGGCTCGGAGAGGATGTGTTCGGGCAGAACGCGCCCACGCACTGCCTCGCGCATGGCCGGCGCCTGGGTCTGATTGGTGATGATGTACATGTTTTTACCAGGCACGGTCATGCCCATACGGTCCAGCGTTTCATTCACCATCAGGTCATTGCCGGTCAGGTTCAGCATTTGCTTTGGGGTAGCCTGGCGGCTCAGCGGCCAGAAGCGGGTACCGCCGCCGCCCGCCATGATGACACCGTATACCTCCATCCTTGCTCCTCCTCAGCGCTCTGCGCGCATCTCACTGTGCAGGAAATCGTCGTAAGAAAGGCGAATGCCCTCCTCGAGCTCCGTCTTATACCGCCAGCCCAGGCGCTCCAGCTTGCTCACGTCCAGCAGCTTGCGGGGGGTACCGTCGGGGCGGGTGGGGTCCCAGCGGATCTCGCCGGTGTAACCCACCACCTTGGCCACCAGTTCGGTCAGCTCGCGGATGCTCAGCTCCTTGCCGGTGCCCAGATTCACCGTCTCATTGCCGGAGTAGGTGTTCATCAGGTACACGCAGGCATCGGCCAGATCGTCCACATACAGGAACTCCCGCAGAGGCGAGCCGGTGCCCCAGCAGGTCACATAAGGGGCCTTTGCCTCCTTCGCCTCGTGGAAGCGTCGGATCAGCGCCGGCAGCACATGGCTGTGCTCCGGGTGGTAGTTGTCGTTGGGGCCGTACAGGTTGGTGGGCATCACGCTGATATAGTCGGTGCCATACTGACGGTTCAGGTACTCGCAGTATTTCAGGCCGCTGATCTTGGCCAGCGCATAGGCCTCGTTGGTCTGCTCCAGGCTGCTGGTCAGCAGGCAGCTCTCCGGCATGGGCTGAGGTGCCATGCGAGGGTAGATGCAGCTGGAACCCAGAAACATCAGCTTCTTGACCCCATTGTCGTAGGCCGCCTTGATGACGTTCATCTCCATGATCATGTTGTCGTACATGAAGTCCGCGGGGTGACGGTCATTGGCGACGATACCGCCTACCTTAGCCG
>JAFUQL010000212.1 GCA_017472375.1 Oscillospiraceae bacterium
GTACCGTATGCCCATTGAGGAATTGAAGGCCAAGCGCCCAGTTGGCGTGATCCTGACGGGCGGCCCCAACAGCGTGTACCTGCCGGACGCGCCCACCTACAGCCGGGAGCTGTTTGAGCTGGGTGTGCCGGTGCTGGGCATCTGCTATGGTAGCCAGCTGATGATGCACGTTCTGGGCTGAGAAGTCACCGCAGCGCCCGAGCGTGAGTACGGCAAGACGCTGGTCTACACGGATCCGGCCTCCCGTCTGTTTGAGGGGGTCAGCGCCGAGACCATCTGCTGGATGAGCCACAACGACTACATCCGCCGCGTCGCGCCCGGATTTGAGATCATCGCCCATACCGACAATTGCCCCGTGGCCGCGGTGCAGAATGTGGAAAAGAAGCTGTATGCCGTTCAGTTCCACCCGGAAGTGCTGCACACCGCCGAGGGCACCAGAATGCTGTCCAATTTTGTGTACAAGGTCTGCGGCTGCAGCGGCGACTGGAAGATGGACTCCTATGTGGAGACCACGGTCAAGGTCCTGCGGGAGCAGATCGGAGACGGCAAGGTGCTGTGTGCCCTGTCCGGCGGCGTGGATTCCTCGGTACTGGCGGCACTGCTGGCCAAAGCGGTGGGCAAGCAGCTCACCTGTGTGTTTGTGGATCACGGTCTGCTGCGCAAAAATGAGGTGGAGGAAGTCTGTGGCATCTTCGGCCCCGGCAACGGCAATTTTGATCTGAATTTCATCTGCGTGGATGCCCGCAAGCGCTACTACGACCGGCTGGCCGGCGTGGAGGAGCCCGAGCGCAAGCGGAAGATCATCGGCGAGGAGTTCATCCGCGTGTTCGAGGAGGAAGCAAAAAAGATCGGTGCGGTGGACTATTTTGCGCAGGGCACCATCTACCCGGATGTGGTGGAGAGCGGTCTGGGCGGCGAAAGTACCGTCATCAAGAGCCACCACAATGTGGGCGGTCTGCCCGAGCATGTGGATTTCAAGGCCCTGGTGGAGCCGCTGCGCAGCCTGTTCAAGGACGAGGTGCGGCAGGCCGGCCGGGAGCTGGGGCTGCCTGAGTATCTGGTCAGCCGGCAGCCGTTCCCCGGGCCGGGTCTTGCGGTGCGCATCATCGGCGAGGTGACCCCGGAAAAGGTGGCCATCGTGCAGGATGCGGACGCCATCTGGCGGGAGGAGATCGCCAGGGCCGGGCTGGACAAGGAGATCAGCCAGTACTACGCCGCGCTGACCAACGTGCGCAGCGTGGGCGTGATGGGGGACGAGCGCACCTACGACTATGCCGTGGCGCTGCGTGCTGTGACCACCATCGACTTTATGACCGCTGAGAGCTACGAGATGCCCTGGAGCGTACTGAACACGGTGACCACCCGCATTGTGAATGAGGTAAAGCATGTCAACCGGGTGTTCTACGACTGCACCGGCAAGCCCCCGGCCACCATCGAGATGGAGTGATCATGCTCCGACTGGACCCGTGACGTCTGATTTCAGCGCGTCCGGAGCGAATATCCGACAGAAAGGCCGGATGCGGCCGAAGCAAAGTGAAAGGGTGAACCCATGAAAGACTATGTGCTGAATCTCTTTCCGCTTCTGAGCGAGGAGTGGGAGTGCGACGACGGACAGACCGTGATGCAGGAATATGAGGCTGTGAAGGCGCGGCAGGAGGAGTTGAATGCGCAGTGGAGTGCGTTTTCCGAGGACCCCAGTGACACCTTTGTGCTGGACTCGGAGGACGTGATGCTGATGCAGATCTGTCTGATCCCCGAGGAGGAGGACACCCGCCCCGAGCTGACCTGGGAGCAGACCTGCTGGCTGAGTGAGCAGTACAACAAGCTGGCCGAGAGCCCCTACCTGACCCGCGACGAGTACCGCGCGCTGATGGAGCGGCTCACCGGCAGCAGAAACAGCCCCCGGCAGAGCAGCGTGCTGATGCGCCGGCGCTTTCTGGTGCAGGGGCTGACCAAGTGCGGGCTGGCGCCCATCGGGCAGCAGTTCGAGTGCAACGACGAGACCGGCACGCTCTACATCGCGGACATGGTCGCGGTGCTGACCGTGATGGGGACCGAATGTGCGGTCTATCTGCTGCCCAATGCGCAGGGCGGCATCGACATCCTGTCCTCCCGGGTGGAGAAGGATGAGAACGGCTTCGACGTGCTGCGCCCCATGCGGAGTCCGACGCTGACCCGGCTGATCGACGACTTTGTGCAGAAGCGGCTGGACACTCTTAAGAAGCAGCAGAAATAACCGCATACAGGCGGCAAATGACAGGGGCTCCGCGGCTGAAAGGCTGCGGAGCCTTTGTGCTTTTGGCATTCTGAGAGAATGTTTGACTTGAAGTGCAAATTGCAGTACAATACAATCGAGAGAATGGCGTAGTACGGGCTTGTTTTTGAGTGTCAGCCCGTGCTGTACCTGTGGAATGGGAGAGGCATACCTTTCCCCGAATCGGCATGGAAGGTGACGAGTATGTATCGTATTCTGGAACTGAATCCTCAGCTTCAGGACTTCGCGGGCGACATTGACCTGCGGATGTTCCTTTACCACAGCACCAAGAGCCGGCTGCTGCCGGAGGGCGGCACCCTGAACGACTTTGCCAACGCCCACAACTACTACGGTTTCCACCGGGTGGAGGGCGGCTGGGTCTACCGCGAGTGGGCGCCCAGCGCATACCAGCTCTACCTGACCGGCGAGTTCAACAACTGGGACCAGACCAGCCATCCGCTGAAGCGGGTGGGGGATGAGAACTGGGAGCTGTTCCTTGAGGGCGAGGACGCCCTGTGGGACGGCTGCAAGGTCAAGACGGTGGTGGACGCCAACATGACCCGCACCGAGCATCTGCCCCTGTACGCCCGCCGCGTGGTGCAGGATCCCCACAGCATCACCTGGTGTGCTGAGGTGGTGGACGAGCGCAAGGTGTTCGACTGGACCGATGCCGATTTCAAGGCGGAGGACGGCCTGTACATCTACGAGGCCCATGTGGGCATGGCGCAGGAA
>JAFUQL010000213.1 GCA_017472375.1 Oscillospiraceae bacterium
GCCATCGCGGTGGGCATCATCACCTCTCTGGGCTTTGGCCCCCTGAGCGCCATCGCGCCTCTGGGCATGTATCTGCTGACCTTCTTCGACTACATCAGCAACAGCGAGATGATGCCCATTGTGGCTCTGATCACCTGCATCATGATCGGCTGGTGCGTCGGTCCCAAGTTCGTCACCGAGGAGGTCACCCGCAACGGCGAGGGCTTCGCCCGCGAGAAGCTGTTCAACGTGATGATCCGCTACATCTGCCCTGTGATGCTGCTGGCCATCCTGGTGTTCTACACCGCCGCCCAGTTCGGCTTCATCACCGTGTAAGCGGCACCCTTTTTCCCGCGTTCCGCGCACTCTGCGCGCATAACAGTACAAGACAGCCCCCGCTGCGGCCCTTAAACCGCGGCGGGGGCTGTTCTTTTACGCATAAGACCGCACAAAAATGCGCCCCGGGCGGGCTTTCGGTTCAGAAAGCCTTCCCGGGGCGCTGTTTGTTTTATGTATCGGACACGCTCACAGCCGCTCCAGCATATCGGCCACGATGGCGGTGGCGGTGGCCACATACTCGCTGATGCTGAACTTCTTCACCACCAGCACCTCATGGCCGTCCTCGTCGGCATTGTCGCTCATGGCCCGCAGGATCACGCAGGGCACACCGCAGCGGGCGGCGATCTGGCTCACGGCGGCGCCCTCCATCTCCACGCAGTCGGGCTGCACCTTGGCGGCAATGGCGGCCTTGGTCTCGCTGTCGCCCACAAAGGTGTCGCCGGTGGCGATGCGGCCGGTGAGGGCCTTGACCCCCAGCTTGGCGCAGGCGGCCTCGGCGGCGGCGATCAGCGCCGGATCGCCGGCGTACTGCTTCAGGAAGGGGGCGCTCTGGCAGATCATGCTCACCTCGGCGTCGTGGTACACCACCTCTTTGCCGATGACCACATCGCCGATGCCGATGGCGTCGCTCATGTTGCCGGCGATGCCGGAAAAGATGATGGCCTCGGCGCCATAGCGGCCGCACAGTACCTGGGTGGTGGCGGCGGCGTTGGCCTTGCCCATGCCGGCGCAGCACACCACCACTTCCTTGTCGCCCAGCTTGCCGGTGTGGTAGTCCACCCCGGCGTACTGCTCCACCTGCACCTCGGTCAGGCGGGCGCAGAGCTGATCCACTTCATCGGGCATTGCGCCCATGATTCCGTATCTCATGCCGACCTCCTTACACGTTGAACAGGAACTCGATGATGTCGCCATCCTTGACCACATACTCCTTGCCCTCGGTGCGCTGCAGGCCCTTGGCCTTCACTGCGGCCATGTCGTAGCCACAGGCTACAAAGTCGTCGTAGGCGACCACGGTGGCGCGGATGAAGCCGCGCTCAAAGTCGGAGTGGATCTTGCCGGCGGCCTGCGGAGTCTTGGTTCCGCGGCGGATGGTCCAGGCGCGGCACTCCTTCTTGCCGTCGGTCAAAAAGCTGATGAGACCCAGCAGGGTGTAGCTGGCCTTGATCAGATTGTCCAGGCCGGTGGCGGTGATGCCCATCTCGGCCAGGAACTCCGCCTTCTCCTCGGGGGTGTAGTCGGCGATGTCCTCCTCGGTCTTGGCGCAGATGGGGATGCACTGGGCGCCCTCTGCCTCGGCGCGCTGGCGGACGATGGTCAGGTAGGGGTTGTCCTCCATGCCCTCCATCAGGTCGTCCTCGCTCAGGTTGGCGGCGTAGATGACCGGCTTGGCGGTCAGCAGCCCCATCTCCTTGCGCTGGGCCATCATGTCGTCGTCCTTCTCGTCCCAGGCAAAGGTGCGGGCGTTCTTGCCCTCGCTCAGATGAGCGGCCAGCTCGGCCAGCCATGCGGCGGCGGCAGCAGCCTTCTTGTCGCCGGTCTTGGCGGCCTTGGCCAGGCGGGCCTGGCGGTTCTCCACCACCTCCAGGTCGCTGAGGATCAGCTCGGTGTCGATGGTCTCGATGTCGCGGATAGGATCCACGCTGCCCTCCACATGGATGACGTCGGTGCCGTCAAAGCAGCGCACCACATGGACGATGGCGTCGCACTCGCGGATGTTGCCCAGGAACTTGTTGCCCAGGCCCTCGCCGCGGCTGGCACCCTTCACCAGTCCGGCGATGTCCACAAACTCCACGATGGCGGGGGTTTTCTTGTTGGTGTCCCAGATCTCGGCCAGCTTGTCCAGCCGGGCATCGGGCACGGCCACGATGCCGGTGTTGGGATCGATGGTGCAGAAGGGATAGTTGGCCGCCTGCGCGTTCTTGGTGCTGGTGATGGCGTTGAACAGGGTGCTCTTGCCCACATTGGGCAGGCCCACGATGCCTAATTTCATGGTCGGTTTCCTCTTTTCCAAACGGATGTTTTATCGCGGCGGCGCGGTTTTGCCCGTGCCTGGCCGCAAACTGCCTGTGTATGCCGAAAAGCAGCTCATAGCTGGTTTTTATTATACTTGATTTTCATGGCGGTTGCAACAAGCCCCCGCTGGCGCGGGGCATTTCTTCCCTGTGCGGCCCTTTTTTGTGGACAGGCGGACACAAAACAGCCTGTTTTTGTGACGCGCACAAAAAAGTTGAAAAAATCTGGCAATCAGCATTGAAAACCGCGTTAGAGTGTGTTAAACTTTGTAAGGTTAAACAGTATTGATCCATTGTGCCGGTGATCAACTTCTGTCACTTGCCCGTATCACAAGATGACTTGGAGGTTTCCCCATGACCCAACCCATCTACAAGCTCCTGATGCTGTCCGGCCGGTTTGAGCGGGACGACGTGACCAACGATTGGAAGCACCTTGCCGGTGTGCGCCGTGTGGTCACCATTCAGCCCGGCGACATCCTGCCTGAGTGCGGCATCAAGGTGGAGCGCTACCTGCGCGGCCCCGAGGGTCATCCCGACGGCGTGCTTCTGCACACCGCATACGACAGCTGCCGCGTACACCCCGGCCCGCTGCAGACCGTTTCGCTTCTGCAGGAGGGCATCGACGAGTGGGGCTATTTCTCCCACTGGTCCACTCAGATGCAGTTCCAGCTGCTGCCCATCGACGAAGCCCCGCTGGACTTCGCCCGCATCATCGCCCCCACCCCGGAGGACTGACGTCCTCCAGACCCATATGCAAGCACATAAAAAGGCCCGCAGCCGTGCTGCGGGCCTTTTTATGTGTTTTTTTATTGGTCTGGCCAGCCGGCCTGGAGCATGGCATCCCGCACAGCGCGGCGCACCGCGCGGCTGGTGCCGGTGGCTCCACTCACATCGTCCACCTGCCAGCTCTGCCGGTCCAGGATCTCCCCCACCAAGCGGCTGGCTGCCGTTCCGCCGATCGCGGGGGTCTCGCTGCCTGCATCCACCGAGATGCTGGCCATGCCCCCCTTTCGGTTCACCCGGATCTCCACCTGCACCGGGCCGCCGTAACCCTGCGCACTGGCGGTATAGCTGCCGGGCGTACCCGGCCCGCTCACATCGGTGCGTCCCGCCAGCCGCCAGGCCAGCAGCACCACCAAAAGCACCAGCCCTCCCGCGAGGACCGCGGCCGCACGTTGCTGTCTTGTCATTCTGTGTCCTCCTGTGTTTCCTCGGGGGGTGGGCTGACCTCGGGCTGCTGCGCCGCCTGAAAGATCTCCCGCGCAAGCCGCAGGCTGTCGTCGGTCAGCTCATAGCGCCGGCCGGCGCTGTCCCATGCACCGGGCAGAAGCTGGAATTCCGGCACGCAGCCCCCCGCGCCCAGCTGTTCCAACAGCTCTTCCAGCTCGATCAGGTCGGTGGCTGACAGGTTGGTGAGCAGCTTGCCGCTGTTTGCCCGCAGTCCATCCAGCCCCTGCCGGGTCAGTGTTTCCATCCCCTGCAGGGCAAATGCCTGCCACACAGCGGCCCGCAGCCGGGCGCCGGTCACCGGCTCCAGCTCTCCGGCCGCCAAAAGCTCTGCCGCGGCCGCTGTGTCCAGCACGGCCGCCCCGTCGCTCAGCCCCAGCACCTCCCGCGCTGAGGCGGTGAGGATGCCGTCTGGGTTCACCCGCACCTGACCCAATCCTTCAAATGCGGCGGCCCACACCTGCGGGGTGGCCGCCAGATACCGCTCCACCCGGATGCCCAGTGTGTCGGCCAGCAGTGCGCCCGCCCGGGCGGGGCCGGCGGCGGCGTAGCAGGCTCCCAGCGTGACCGGCCTGCCCTCTGCGTCCAGCACCACCGTTTCGGCGGGCAGGGTCACTGCCCGCAGGCCCGCATCACCACCGCTGAGCCGCATCAGCACAAACGCCGGTTCCTCCCCCGCCACCGCCGCCAGCAGGGTGCGGTCCCCCGCCGACACGGGCACGCCGGACTGCGCCGTGCCCACCGGGCCAGCCTGGCGATCCTGCCACACCGACCACCAGGCAAAGAACCCCATCAGCGGCATGACCACCGCCAGGGTGAGAAAAAAGGACAGCCAAAACGCCTTCGCGCCGCTTGCACGCATCCCGCGCACCTCCCTTCGGCCATGAGCCGAGCTTGTGTATACAGCATGGCCCGCCGGGGCAGACTGTATTCACAACGCCATGGAAAGGAGCTGTCATTATGGAGCGCGAGAAGGAAGAATTTTGGGTGGAGCTGCCGCTGAGACCCCAGCAGCAGGCCTGCGCCAGTAAAAGCGACCCGCTGGGGAGCTGGACCGGCGTGCCGGAGGATCCCTACGAGGTCCCGGTGCAGGATGCGGACGACCTGTGACCCAGCCGGCACAAAAAACGGCGCGGCCCTGTACACAAGGGCCGCGCCGTCTTTGCTTATTCCGCTTACTTTAAAAATTCCGCTGCCAGCACCACAAGGCCGAGGGCGATGCGGTACCAGCCGAAGGGCTTGAAGGTGTGCTTCTTCACATACTGCATCAAAAAGCCGATGCACAGCATGCTGACCACAAAGGCCACCGCCATACCGGTGAACAGCACACCCACTTCCAGCGCCATGAAGGTGCCGCCCTCCAGCAGGTACTTGACCAGCTTCAGGCCGCTGGCGCCGGCCATCACCGGGATGGCCAGATAGAAGGTGAACTGGGCGGCCACCGGGCGGCTCAGCCCCAGCAGCAGGCCGCCCACGATGGTGGCGCCGCTGCGGCTGGTGCCCGGGATCAGCGCCAGCACCTGCCACACGCCCACGATGACCGCGTGTTTCCAGGTGAGCTGCTCCATGCGGGTGATGCGGGGCACACGCCCGTTCTCGATGACCAGAAAGAACACACCGTACAGGATGAGCATCGCGCCCACCACAGCGGAGTTGTAGAGGTGTTCGTCCATCCAGTCGTCCAGCGGCAGACCAATGACAGCCGCGGGCAGGCTGGCGATGAGGATCAGCCCCCACAGCCGCCACACCTCCGGCTTCATCCAGGGCTGCAGGCGCTGCCAGACGCCGCCCCGGGCGACGGCCGGGTGTTCGGGCCGGCGGAAGGGCCAGAGCCGGTCGAAATAGAGCACCACCACTGCCAGGATGGCGCCGAGCTGGATGACCACCCGGAACATACTGAGGAATTCGTCGCTCAGCTCAAACTTCACCAGGTCTTCCAGCAGGATCATATGACCGGTGCTGGAGATGGGGAGCCATTCGGTGATGCCCTCCACCACGCCCATCAGCACCGCTTTGAGGATCTCGATCATAGGTCTCTCCTTTATCCGCACGGGGTGCGGGTCCTTGTTCTGTACGGCATACAGTATCTTATACGGATCTGCGCCGGGCGATGATTCTCCCGGCCGGGTACAGTATAGCACGAATTCCCCCAAAGAAAAAGAGGAGGTGCTCCCTGCCGATGGAATTCCGATGCTTTCGTCCCGCCGCCCGCATCACCGCCGGGTGGGCCTTTGCAGCCGGGGCGCTGGCGGCCGCAGCTGCGCTGAGCCCCC
>JAFUQL010000214.1 GCA_017472375.1 Oscillospiraceae bacterium
GCCAAGATCCTGGAGATCGAGCACCTGCTGGACCGCAAGCCCAAGGCTCTGTCCGGTGGTCAGCGTCAGCGTGTGGCCCTGGGCCGCGCCATGGTCCGTAACCCGGACGTGTTCCTGCTGGACGAGCCCCTGTCCAACCTGGATGCCAAGCTGCGTACCAGCATGCGCACCGAGATCATCAAGCTGCATCAGCGCCTGGCCACCACCTTCATCTACGTTACCCATGACCAGACCGAGGCCATGACCATGGGTGACCGCATCGTCGTCATGAAGGACGGTGTCGTGCAGCAGGTCGATACTCCCCAGAACCTGTACGATTTCCCCGGCAACCTGTTTGTGGCCGGCTTCATCGGCAGCCCCCAGATGAACTTCATCGACGTCACCGTTCAGAAGGACGCCAACGGCTACTATCTGGACATGGCCGGCGATGTCATCCGGATGCCCGCCGAGAAGACCGCCGACGGCAAGCTGGAAGCCTACGTTGGCAAGACCGTCAAGATGGGCCTGCGTCCTGAGCACATCAAGGACGACGCCGAGTTCCTGGCCAAGCCCGGCATCTGCCAGGTCCGCGCCACTGTGGACGTCCACGAGCTGATGGGCGCCGAGATCTACCTGTACCTGGATTACAAGGGCAAGAAGATGACCGCCCGCGTCGACCCCACCTCCAAGGCCCGCAACGGCGCCGAGGTGGTCGTGGGCTTCGACCCCCGCAAGGTGCACCTGTTCGACATCGAGACCGAGCAGACCATCCTGAACTGAGCGCCTGAGCGCCGTTCAATGAATTGAACGACCAACGCCCCCGCAGCGGTGCTGCGGGGGCGTTTTTTTGTAAGGCATGCTGGGTGTGCAGAGGCGGTGGGCTGTGGTATAATCAGAGCAGGAACAACGAACTGCGGAGGAAATGAGCATGGAACTGAGGACACCCAGCATTACGGTCATGGGCGTAGGCGGCGTGGGCGGCCTGCTGGCGGGCGCACTGGTGCGCCGATACGGCGATGCGGTCAGCTTGGTTGCCCGGGGCAGACGGGGCGAACACCTGCGCGCCCATGGGCTGACCCTGCACAGCGATCTGTACGGCGAGCTGACCGTGCGCCCCGCCCGGGTGGTGGAGGACCCCGCCGAACTGGGCGTGCAGGACGTGGTGCTGGTCTGCGTGAAGAACGACGGCCTTGCCCGCGCCGCAGAGCAGGTCGCGCCCATCGTGGGGCCGGATACGGTGGTTCTGCCGGTGATGAACGGCGTGCGGGTGGGCGAGCAGCTTCGGGCGGCACTGCCCGGCGCACAGGTGCTGGAGAGTGTCATCTACACCGTCTCCAGCGCAGGGGAGGACTTCTCCATCACCCAGAAGGGAAAGTTCACCACCATCTACACCGGCGGTACCGATGCGGTGCAAAAGGCCGCCGCCGAGCGGCTGTGCGGTGTGCTGAAGGCGGCGGACATCGACTGCCGCCATGCCGGGGACGTGATGGCCGCCGTGTGGAGCAAGTATGTGCTGAACTGCGCCTACAACGTGGTCACCGCCCGGTGGGGCATCAACATCGGGCAGATCAAGGCCAGCGAGAGTCTCACTGCCGACTACCTCGGCCTGATGACCGAGGCCTTCCAGGTGGGACGCGCCCGGGGCGTGGCCCTGCCGGACGACCTGCTGGACAAGCATATGAAGCGGCTGGCCAACACCACCGACGATTCCACCAGCTCTCTGAGCCGGGACTTTGACGCCGGCCGGGCCGGGGAGATGGAGGTGTTCAGCGGCGAGGTGGTGCGCATGGCCGCGCAGGCCGGGGTGCCCGCGCCCCTGAGCAACGCCTACTACGAGGGGCTGAAGCAGCGGGCGGCAGCTTTTGGATGAGGAAAACAGCACACAAAACAAGACCCCCGCGCCGGGCATCCCGGCGCGGGGGTCTTATGTACGATGGAACGTCAGACTCACAGGTCAAAGCGCCCGGCGGCGCTCAGGTTCAGGCGGCCGAGCCGGTCGCGCACCGGAATGAAGCTCTGGGCCGACATGGACAGGGAGCGCACGCCGCAGCGCACATGGCTGCATGCAAGGGCCGGGTCCTCGGCGGTCAGGCCGCACACCGACACCGGGATGCCCGCCTTGTCGGCGGCCTCACAGGTCATGCGGATGAGCATCCGCACGGCGGTGCAGTCCTGCTGATAATAGGGCTCCATGCCCGGCTCCATGCGGTCGGCGGCGCAGGTGTACTGCACCAGATCGTTGGTGCCGATGCTGAAAAAGGCGCAGCCGTGGGCGGCGATGTCCCCGGCGGTGAGCGCCGCAGAGGGGATCTCGATCATGCAGCCGAAGGGCAGGTCCTCCCGGAAGGGGGTGCCCCGCCTCCGCAGGATCTCCTTGGCCTTTTCCACCTCGGCCATGGCCATGTCCCACTCCTGTACGCTGCCCACCATGGGGAACATCACCTTGAGCGGACCACGGGCAGCGGCCCGCAGCAGGGCACAGAGCTGATCCTGCAGAAGCTGAGGCTGCGCCATGGCAAAGCGCAGGCCGCGCAGGCCCAGAGCGGGGTTGTCACCGGTGGGCATGGGCAGAGCGGAGGACAGTTTGTCCGCGCCGATGTCGTAGGTGCGCACGGTCACCGGGCGGCCGCCGGCCGCGTGCATGCAGTTGCAGTAGAAATCGTACTGCTCATCCTCGGTGGGGATGGTGCCCGGCAGCAGCAGGAACTCGCTGCGCAGCAGGCCCACCCCCTCGGCGCCAAGCGCCATGGCGGTGGCGATGTCCGCCGGAGCGGTGCAGTTTGCCAGAATGTGGATGCGGGTGCCGTCGGCAGTCAGGCAGGGGCGGCCCATCAGATCGGGGCCGGACATGGTGACGAAGGAGCGGTGCCGCTCCTCCAGCTGGTGCAGAAGCTGAGGGCCGGGCTCCAGGATGAGCTGGCCGTTGGAGGCATCCAGCGCCACCGTCTGGCCGTTCTGCAGCTCCATCAGCTCCTTGCCAAGCTGGATGACCGCAGGCAGGCCCATGGTGCGGGCAATGATGGAGGCATGGCTCTGGGCGCTGCCGCCCACCGTGGCCAGGCCCATCAGCATGCCCGGCTCCAGCCCCACCAGATCGCTGGGGTACACCTCGTCTGCCACCAGCACCGACGGCTCGGTAAAGGTCAGGGCACGGCGGGGCTGGCCGTCCAGAATGTCGGCCACCCGGTGGCAGGCATCCAGCACATCGGTGCTGCGCTCGCGAATGTAAGGGTCCTCCACGCTGGCCAGCCGGCGGGAGACCACCAGCGCGGCCCGCTCCACTGCCTCGGCGGCACCCAGGCCGGCCAGGATGTGGCTCTCAATCTCTTCCAGAAGAGAGTGGTCGTCCAGAAGTACCTGCTGGAACAGGAAAATGTCCTTGTCAGCCTCATTGGCCTGAAGCTGCAGTGCGCCCAGCTCCTCCTTGGCCCGTGCGGCGGCCCGCTCGAACCGGGCCTGCTCTTTATGGGGCTCCTTCACCACGCGGGTCATGGAGCGGGCGCTGTGTTCCAGCCGCAGCACGGGGCCGATGGCCAGGCCGCGGGAAGCGATGACGCCGTTGAATGTACGCATGGTGTGTCCCTCCTTACGAAACGCGTTGGGTCTGCGGGGATCAGTCCGCCGGCAGGGCGGCAGGTCCGGGGAGGTCCCCGGCCTTGTCCTGCACCGCATCCGGCTGTACGGCCGGGCCGGTGAGGGCATAGAACAGGGCTGCCGCCACCGCCTCAGCGGGGCGGGCGATGGCCTGTACGGTCTCTTTCAGATCGCGGCCCTCCTCAGGGGCGAACAGGGGCGCATAGCGCTCGGCCCGCTCGCGGCCGAAGGCCTGGATGAAGGCGGTGCAGAATTCCGGGCCGGAGTACAGCCGGGTGGGGTCTACGCCGGCGGCCTCGGCGGCCACCTCAAAAACGGCCAGATCCGGGTCGGTGCAGCGGTCAAACAGGGCCAGTGCGGCCTTTTCGGTCAGTGCAAACGAGGGCGCGCGCTCCACGGTGCGGGCCATCAGGGGCAGGTAGCGCTCCCGCAGCAGATCCTCCAGCCAGGGGCCGTCCCCGGTGCGGAGGGCGTAGGCACTGCCCCGTATCCTGCCGAAGCTGCGCAAGGTGTCCCAGTAGCCCAGCTCTATATTGCGGGCGGCGGTCTCTGGGTCGAAGAACAGCATATTGCCCAGTTCCCAATGGCTCTCGATGACGCGGCAGTCCAGCCCTTCGGGGGCGGGGCGGTTCAGCCCCATGCCGTCAATGTTCACACAGATGGCCTCCCCGGCCCCCATGCGGTGCGCCAGCCCGGCGGGCATCACGTCGGAGTAGCCCCCGTCAATGAAGCTCTTTCCGTCGATGGTGCGGGGCCGGAAGGCGGGGAAGCAGGCTGCAGAGGCCAGCATATAGTCGGCCAGCTGGCCCTCGGGGATCTCCTCAAGGGTGAGCTGAAGGGCTTTGTAGGGCTTCTGCTGAACGGTGACCAGCCCGTAGCGGATGGGTGCGCGGCGCATGGCCGCCTCGTCCAGCAGGGTGTATACGATGTCCTCAAGGGGTTCCACGTTCAGCCCGCCGCCCCGGATCACGTCCTGCAGAAAGGCAGCCAGCGGGCCGGGGTGCGCCTCGCCGGGCAGGCGGATCACATCCCGGTTCTGGATGGTGAGCCACATATCCCGGGCCACCTCGTACTTGTCCAGCACGAACAGCGCGCCGTTCAGGCAGCCCACGCTGGTGCCGGTGATGATGTCAGGGCGCCAGCCCAGCTCCTGCAGGGCCTTCCATACGCCCACCTGATAACTGCCTTTGGCTCCGCCGCCGGCCAATACCAACGCTCGCTTCACGGGATGCACCTCCTTTTCGGAGAAAAAGAGAAAAATTTGCACTTTATTTTTATACACTATAATTATAGCACAAACGGACAAGGATGACACTACAAAACGGTGAACATTCTATGCCTTTCGCCCTACTTGCCCCCAATGGGGCGAAACTGGTATAATCGTGTCGAAACGGCGGGAGATCCCCCGCCGCACAGACTTTCATAAAACGAGGAAGGAACGTATGGAACTGACTGTTTTGTTCGACAAATTGATGCAGATGGGCGTGGACCTGGGCGGCAAGCTGATCGCCGCCGCGGTGGTCTTTGCCATCGGTATGAAGCTGGTGAAGTGGGTGCTGGGGCTCATCAAAAAGAGCCATGCACTGGAAAAGCTGGACCCCAGCCTGCACACCTTCATCAACAGCTTTGCCAAGATCGGCCTGTACGCCCTGCTGGCGCTGACCGTGGCGCAGGTGCTGGGCATCGAGACCACCAGCTTTTTGACCGTGCTGGCCTCCGCCAGCGTGGCCATCGGCCTGTCGCTGCAGGGAGCGCTGAGCAACTTCGCCGGCGGCCTGATGCTGCTGCTGTTCAAGCCCTTCAAGGTGGGCGACTACATCATGGCCTCCGGCGAGGAGGGCACCGTGCGCGCCGTGGGCGTGTTCTACACCTGGCTGGACACCGCTGACAACAAAGTAGTCACCCTGCCCAACGGCACCCTGACCGGCTCGGCCATCGTCAACTACTCCGCCAATGAGACCCGCCGCGTGACCCAGACCTACACCGCCAGCTACGATGCGCCGGTGGAGAAGGTGCTGGCCATCCTGACCCGTGTGGCCGAGAGCCATCCTCTGGGCCTGAAGGATCCCGCTCCCATGGTGCGGCTGGCCAACCACGGCGCCAATGCGCTGGAGTACACCGTGCGTGTCTGGTGCAAGAACGAGGATTACTGGACCGTCCACTTTGATCTGCTGGAGCAGGTGCGCGCTGCCTTTGAGGAGGAGGGCATCGAGATCCCCTATCCCCAGGTGGACGTGCACACCCGCTGAGCGGGACGCTGTTCTTTATTGTAGTGCCTGCCCTGCGCGAAAAACCGCGCAGATGGGCGGACACACCGGGCCGGTGGGAGGTGTGCTGTGAGCCGGGGATACTGCGGAAGGATCGAACTGGCCGCCGAGGATGATGAGATGGCGGTGTACTGGTACGCCGGGGAAAACTGGAACGACCCAGGCGAACACCAGGGCAGCCTGCTGGTTCTGGACGGGGAGATCGTGCTCCATAAACATTGCCTTGCCGGGCTGCCCGGCTGCCCGGCCGATCTGACTGCGCTGCTGGAAAGCGGGGACGTCCATGTGATGCGCCCCTGCACCGCCGAGTGCTCGCTGGGAATGGAGCCGGAGGCGTTGTACTTTGCAAAGTGCCTGCTGCGGCGCGTATTCGAGACGTATCAGACGACCGGCAGCCTGCCTCAGAACGAGGCCTTCACCTTCTGAATCACATTAAAAAAGACCGCCCTGCACCGAATGGTGTGGGGCGGTCTTGTGTTTGTTCCGGAAAGGAGCAGGCTCAATGCACCGAGTGTGCCACCTGAGGTGCGCCGCCGGCGAGGCTCTCAGCGGTGGCGGGCTCAGGCTGAGCCATGCCCTGCTGCAGGTTTTCCCGGGCCACCGCCAGCATCAGCTTGATGCGGTTCTCCTGGTTCACCTTGGTGGCGCTGGGGTCGTAGTCGATGGGGGTGATGTTGGCGCTGGGGTACAGGGCGCGGATCTTGTTGATCATGCCCTTGCCGCAGATGTGGTTGGGCAGGCAGCCGAAGGGCTGGGCACACACGATGTTGCCGTAGCCGCCCTGGGTCAGCTCGATCATCTCGGCGGTGAGCAGCCAGCCCTCGCCCATCTTGTTGCCCATGCCGATGATGCCGGCGGGCAGGGTGGCCAGTTCCCGGAAGGTTGCCGGCGCGTGGAAGCCGTGGTCGGCCAGCGCCTTGCAGCTGGCCTTCTCGATGCCGTCCAGCCAGCTCAGCAGAGCCTCGGGCACCTGGCGGCCGGCCAGACTGCCGCCGTACAGCCGGTTGGTCTCGGCCATGTTGTAGATGCTGTACTGCACAAAGCCCATCAGACCGGGCAGGTTGACCTCACAGCCCTCACTCTCCAGGAACTTCTGCAGATCGTTGTTGCCCAGAGGGGAGTACTTGACGTAGATCTCACCCACGACGCCCACCTTGACCTTGGGTACCCGATCCACCGGGATGGCCGCAAACTGGGCGGCGATGCGGGGGAACTGGTGCTTCATGTCGGAGGCGGTGTAGCCCTTGTCCTGCTTGATCCAGTCGCCGATGACCCGCACCCAGTGGTCCACC
>JAFUQL010000215.1 GCA_017472375.1 Oscillospiraceae bacterium
AGACCATGCTGCTGCTGTGCGAGGAGGAGAACGACCCGGAGATGATCCCCGAGGCCGAGGAGTCTGTGAAGGCGGTGGCCGAGGCCATCGACGAGCTGCAGATGATCACCCTGCTGAGCGGCGAGTACGACCGCAACAACGCCATCATTACCTTCCATGCGGGCACCGGCGGCACCGAGGCGCAGGACTGGGCCGACATGCTGTTCCGCATGTACAACCGCTGGGCCACCGCCCACGGCTTTAAGGTCACCACCCTGGACTATCAGGACGGCGACGAGGCCGGCATGAAGAGCGGCTCCATCATGGGGGAGGGCCCCAACGCCTACGGCCTGCTCAAGAGCGAGAACGGCGTGCATCGTCTGGTGCGCGTCAGCCCCTTTGACTCCCAGAGCCGCCGCCAGACCAGCTTCGCCAGTCTGGAGGTCATGCCCGAGCTGGATGACACCGTCCATGTGGACATCCGTCCTGAGGACATCGAGATGCAGGTGTTCCGTTCCTCCGGCGCCGGCGGCCAGCACATCAACAAGACCTCCTCTGCTGTGCGTCTGATCCACAAGCCCACCGGCGTTGTGGTGGCTTGCCAGACCGAGCGCAGCCAGTTCCAGAACCGCGACACCGCCATGAAGATGCTGGAAGCCAAGCTGTTCCAGATCGCCCAGGCGCAGCACATGGAGAAGATCAGCGACATCAAGGGCGTGCAGAACGAGATCGCCTGGGGTCACCAGATCCGCAGCTATGTGTTCATGCCCTACACCATGGTGAAGGACCACCGCACCGGCCATGAGAGCGGCAACGTGCAGGCCGTGATGGACGGCGATCTGGATCCCTTCATCAATGCCTACCTGAAGGCCGCCAGCCGCGGCGAGCTGCAGGAGGCCTGATGACCGCCCCCGCGGTTTCCCAAAGCTGAAACGTACCCGGCCCGCCCTCCCATTGGGGAGAGCGGGCCGTTTTTTGTATACGGACCACCAGTCGATCCTAAGATTTTGTAATATTTAAATCAAGTATTACAATCAGTATTGAAAAATCCATATGATCTGGTGCGACCCGGCGCGCTCAAAACGAATCTCCTGCCGTATGTCCCGCATGGGGCTGCCCTGCGCCCGTAAAAAAAAGACCGCCCGAACGGGGGTCCCCGTCCATGCGGTCTTTTGCGTATTTTTGCCGCGCCTTACCAAAAGCCGCAGAAGCAGCGGAACAGCAGGTTCATCAGCCAGAAGCTCAGGCACATGCGGCCGATGCTCATGGTGGGCTGGGCGTAATGCTGGCTGTGGGCCTGGTAGCTCTGCCCGCGGTTCTGCAGGCGGTTCAGAAGCTGGCGGTACTCCGCGTTGTTGGGCTCCATCTCACAGGCGCGCTGTGCGTGCTGCATGGCAGTGATGGAGTTGCCCAGCCCCATGTTGGCCAGGGCGCTGTAGTAATACCAGCGGGCCGTGCGGGCGTTTTCGGCCACGCTGCCCAGCACGTTCAGTGCCTCCCGGTAACGGCCGGCGTTGATGTAGTTGCGGGCGGCCTGCATCTCAATGGTTGTGTCCTGCTGCTGGCCGCCGTAGCTTCCGTAGCCGCCCTGCCCGCCAAAGCCGGTGGAATAGCCAAAGCCGAAGGGCCCGTAGAAGAACCCGCCGCCGCCAAAGCCGAAGGGGTCGAAGTCCTGCTGACGGCCATAGCCGCTCTGGCTGTACCGCCCGGTGGACTGATAACCGCCGTAGCCGGTGGTGCCGCCGCCCTGGCGCATCTTCATTACCTGCTCATAGGCGCTCTGCACCTGCTTGAACTTCTCCTCGGCCACGGCATCGCCGGGGTTCAGGTCGGGATGGTACTTTTTGCACTGCTGGCGGTATGCCTTTTTGACTTCGTCGTCGCTGGCGGTGGAAGCCACCCCCAAAATCTGATAAGGATCCATTAAGAATCAGCCTTTCCTCTGCCTTTTTGCTGCAGTTGGCGCAGCTCGGTATAGCGTGTCCACACGCCGGAGTAGATGATGTTGCGCAGGATGGATGCATCCTGCAGAATGGGGAGCCGTTCAAAGGCGCTGGCACACTGGGCCATCAGCATTACCAGGATGTCGTGCACCTGCTGCTCATAGTCGGGCTGGGTGGCAAGGCTGGCCAGTGGGTTGTAGCGCCCTTTCTTCTGGTCCTTTTTCAGGTCCTCGTAGGCATCCATCAGGTAGATGAACTTGCCCAGCGCCATGCCCATCTCCTGCAGGTCGGCGCTCCACACGTCCCGGTGTACGTCCAGCAGCTCGGCCATCAGCTGGCCGAAATGCCCCGATACCACATCCATGTCCTGGCAATTCTCCTGTTCGCAGCGATTGAGCTGGTTCAGGCAGTAGTGGATGGCCATGCACTGCCGGGGATACTTGGCCGACACCGTCTCGTACTTCTTGCGCAGTTTCTTGGCCAGCACCAAACTGCCGGCGCTGTGCTCGTCCTCCCAGTTGTCCATCAGGTTGTAGTAGGACAGCGCGACGCTCATGTCGGCGCAATATTCAGAAAATGCGTTGTACAGCCAGGGGTGCTTGCTGGTGGGGTGGGGCACACAGCGGCTGGTGCCGCTCTGGCATTCGTACTCATACAGCGAGGTGAGCAGCATCTGCAGGAACACCATATCGTAGCTCAGCACCAACTGGCCCGACAGCCCGTGCCGCTGCTGCAGCGCCCGGCACAGCCCGCAGTAGTAGCTGCGGTAGCGGGTGTATTCCTCGTCTGCCAGCTCGCTGCGGTTGATCGTCACATATCCAAACATAGGCTCAGCTCTTTTTCACGAATTCGGTGTGGCACTTCGGGCAGGTGATGGCGATCTTGCCGCGGCCCCGGGGCACACGCAGAGTCTGGCGGCACTGGGGGCAGCGGTAGAAGTGGTAGTTCTTGCTCTGGCTCAGCCGGGTGCGCATCTGATGCAGCTTGTTCTTTGCCTGCTGCTTGAGCTGATAATACATAGCGTTCTCGCGGCTGCGGGAAGCGATGTCACGGCTCAGCATCCGATAGTACAGCAGGATGAGCGCGGCGGTGGCCAAAAGGCTGCACAGGTTCCACCCGAACAGAAGGCTGAGCACCATCAGCACAAGGGCTGCGGTACTCAGGTCCTTGTTCAAACTGTCGTGGCCGTAGCGGCCGATCATAAAGCGCTGGATCTTCTCTCTCAACGAATTCAACTCCCAATCAATTTGTTCCTTTGCAATGGGGGACGATGTCGTCCCATGCAATATTATCGCATTTGTTTATGGTGAAATTTTGAACAAAGGCCAAATAAACCATAAACTTGCGGGAGTAATTCCTGTTCAGAGCCCCAGATATGCCTGCAAAGCGGGCCAGATGCGCTGCGCCTCGGCGTAACCGGCCTGGTAAGCGCGGGTCAGCTTGGCTGCATCCTTTTCCACACGGCCGAGCTCCAGGTCGGCAGCGGGGCGGATGACAAAGGTCTCGCCGGAGGCGTTCTGCGCATCCAGCAGGTCCATGGTCTCGTTGTAGCGCAGGTGGCGTTCCTCCATGGCCTTGATCAGCTTGGGGTATCTCCAATACCGTGCCCGGATGAGGGGCAGGGTGGAGTCCTTCTTTTTGCGGTAGCCGCCCGGCCGGGTCAGGATGACCACATTTTTGGTGCAGCCCATCTCCTGTGCCTTCTGAATGGGCACCGAGTCGGCGATGCCGCCGTCCAAATAGGGGCTGCCGTCCACCCAAACGATGCGGGACACCAGCGGCAGCGAGCTGGACGCGCGGACATACTGGATGTCCTTGTGCATATCCACGGCCTGCGGATACACCGCCTCGCCGGTCTGGCAGTTGGTCACCACCGGGTGGAACTTTGTGTGGCTTGCATCAAAGGCCTCATAGTCGTACAGATCCAGCTCGTTGGGGATGCGGTCGTACAGAAACTCCGCGCCAAACAGGTCGCCGGTGGTCAGCAGGCTATAGGTGCTGCAGTAGTCCCGGTCGTTCAGATAATCGGTGCCGACCCGAAACGCGCGGCCCCGCTGCCCGGAGATGAAACTGCAGGCATGGCAGGCGCCGGCCGATACGGCCAGGCAGCGGTCAAAGGTGAGGCGTTGATCGAGAAAAAAGTCCAGCACACCGGCGGTGAACAGTCCGCGCATGCCGCCGCCCTCCAGCACAAGTCCTGTCTGATGAGGCATGAAGATCGCTTCCTCTCTTGAGAATGTTTTGGTATAATAGAAATCCAGACAATTATAACACATCGCCTGGCGGAAAAAAAGACCGCTCTGGCGACGATGTGGGCAAAACGCTATTATGTATATATACTATATATAAGGGAGGAACGACCTATGCTGAATGCGCTGCCCCTGATGCACTTCTTTAAGTGCGGAAACTCTTACACCGGTGAGCATGCCGGTATGCGCTACTTCATCGACCGGCGCAAGGCCGAAGAGGGGGATCTGTTTGAGTTTACCGTCTGGCCCGAGCCCTGGAGCCTCGCCAAGACCCCCGAGGAGGAAAAGACCCGCGCCACCTGGCCTTTTAACGAGGAGGGGCTGCAGGCCGGCACTGCATGGCTGGCTGAACAGTACGAGAGCCGCCAGGAGGAATGGGAGGCCGCCCGCCTGCGGGAGTGGGGCGTTTGAGCCAAAATCCACAAGCTCCGGCGGAAGAAACTGTGCAGAAGACCGAAAGGCATACTTTTTGAAAAAAACTTGAAAAATGGTGTTGACTTTCGAATAAAAAGGGTGTATTATAACGAAGCTGTCACGAACGACAGCGGCCTGAACGAACGGCTTGAAAAAATAAATCAAAAAAGTGCTTGACAAACAAGAACTTGCTTGATATAATAAACAAGCTGCTTCGCGAGAGGCGAGCACAGGACCTTGAAAATTGAACAATATCGAAGCTTGAACGGAACCTTTTA
>JAFUQL010000216.1 GCA_017472375.1 Oscillospiraceae bacterium
GTTTCAGCGCCGACTCCGACCGGTATGACCGGGCCTACGAGCATCTCAAGGCTTCGCTTTCGCTGTCGGGCGACTATAACGGCAACACGTAACCGGTGCCCGGCCCACTCTCTGGGTCGGGCATTTTTGCACTGTGGAGGTGGAGGACATGTTTTTTACAGACGAGATCCGGCTGATTGGCAAGACGCCGTACACGCAGGATGCTCTGGGGCAGTTTGTTGCCTCCGGGACCGGCCGCACGGTTTTTTGTGACCTCTCTTCCGTAAGTGCTGAAGAGCGGTCCGGCGGCGGCCACAACGGCCTTTTGCCCACAGCTCGGGCAAAGGTAATGCGGATGGACTACGGCGGCGAAAGTCTGGTCGAATACGACGGCGGCGATATCCTGCCCAAAGGCAGATACAAGGTATCCCGCACCTACTACACGGCGGACCAGGTAGAACTATATCTCGCCAGAAAGGTGGGTAACTGAGATGGATGTGAGCGTATCGGTCAATGATGCGGGCAAAGCCATCGCTGAAATGCTCAGCGAGTACAAACAGGACGTAACTCGGATGCTCAAAAAAGAGGTCAAAAAGGTCGCCAAAGAGGCGGCTGCCGAGCTGCGGGAAACCTCTCCAAAGGATACCGGCGAATATGCCGCAGATTGGCGTAGCCGTGTAGCCTACGAGTCGGATATGGACATCCGCATGACCGTCCATAACAAGGGGCATTATCAGCTGACTCATCTGCTGGAGTTTGGTCATGTAATCAAAAACGGAACCGGGCGCACCTATGGCAGCGTGCCGGCCAGCCCGCACATCCAAAAGGCAGAACAGAAGGCCGAAGAGAAACTCGTTGGCCGTGTAAAGGTAGGACTGCGATGACAATCGAGCAATTTACCGAAAAACTTAAAACTAGCGGTCTGCCGGTTGCTTACAACCACTTCCCGCAGGACCAGCCTCAAACCATTCCCTTCGTCTGCTGGCTCAACCCCAGCGAGGATCCACTGTTTGCCGACGGCGGCGTGTACTACGCTGCCAGAGACGCGGCGATTGAGCTGTATACCGCTCAGAGGGATAGCGCGCTGGAGGCAATGTTTGAGCAGACCGCACTGTCCGGCTGCAGCTATACCAAAAGCTGTGAATGGCTGGACGACGAAGAGATGCACTTAACCGTGTACAATACACAAATTTGAAAGGAGAATCCGTATGGCAGATAACAAGGTCCATTACGATCTGGAGGATGTCTATGTCGCGCCGTTGACCGGCACCCCCGCAGAGCCTGCGTATGGCGAATACAAAAAGCTGGACGGCGCCATCTCGATGGATCTGGCTGCGCAGGGCGATGTTGTCAAGCTGCGCGCAGATGGCATCGACTACTATGTCAGTTATTCGAACAACGGCTACAACGGCAACCTCAATCTGGCACTGGTGCCCGATTGGTTCAAGCAGGAGTACCTTGGTGAAACCATGAGCACCAAGGATAAGGTGCTGGTCGAGAATGCCAGCGCTGAACCTACCCCCTTCGCCCTGTCCTTCGCCTTTAAGGGCGACAAGGCTAAGCGCCGTCATGTACTGTATAACTGCGTCAGCGGCCGCCCCAATCTGGCCGGCAACAACAAGGAGAACCAGAAGGAACCGGACACCGAGTCTCTGAATCTGAGCGCGTCTCCGCTGGCCGACGGCCGCACCAAGGCTAGCACCACTGCCGAAACGCCGGAGAGCGTAGTCACCGGCTGGAACACCGCAGTCTGGCTGGCTGATACCACCACCTGATGGAGGTAACGCCACATGGAGACGACGATTACCTGCGGCGGAAAAGAAATCAAGCTGAAAGCCTCGGCCCTGGTGCCGAGGCTTTATCGCTATAAGTTCCGCCGCGACATGATTCAGGATATGCGCAAGCTGATTTCGGCCTATAACAAGGCTAAGAGCCTGCCCGAAGACGCCACCGAGGAGCAGCGTGAAGAAGCACAGTTTACTGTGCTGGATCTGGAACTGTTCGAAAACGTGGCCTACATCATGGCCAAGCACGCTTCTCCGGAGGAGGTTCCCTCCGACCCGGGCGAATGGCTGGACAGTTTTCCTGGCGTATTCAGCATTTACGAGGTGCTTCCGGCCATCGTGCAGCTGTGGCATGCCGGAGCTGCCACTACCTCGGTGTCAAAAAAAAACTGAGGTCAACGACCCGAGAGCCAAACGGCGCAATCTTTATGCTGCGCTGTGCGGAGCTCGGTCTGTCTGACGAGGCCTTGGCAGGGATGTCGATGGGAATGGTATACGACCTGCTCATCGAGAAAGGCAACGACCAGGAGAACTATCCCTACATGGCCACACAGGACGATTTTGACAACTTCTGAGGAGGTGAGACACGATGAGCAATATGAAGGTGCGCGGCGTTACTATCCAGATCGGCGGCGATACTTCCGGTCTGGATAAAGCGCTGAAAAGCACCAACGAAGAAATCAGATCCACCCAGAGCGAACTCAACCAGGTGGAGCGCCTGCTCAAGTTGGATCCCACCAACACCACGCTGCTGCGTGACAAGCAGAAACTGCTGGGCAAAGAAATCGGCCAGACCAAGACCAAACTAGACAGCCTGAAGCAGGCCGAAAAGCTGCTGCAGCAGGAAGTCAAAAAAGACGACAACTGGAAGTTGCAGCATCAGGCGCTACAACGGGAGATCGTTGAAACCAATGCCAGACTCAAGGAACTTAAATCGACGGCATCTGCTACGCATCCTGTTCTGACCAAAGTCAGTCATGCCGCGGGGAGTTTGTCTACCGCTGCGGGCAATGTTTCTCGCACGATGGCTCCAGCAACAGCGGGTGTCCTCGGTCTTGGTGCCGCAGCACTTTCCTCTGTAGCTGCAACCAAAGAGCTCCGTGCGAGTCTGTCTGTTCTGGATGCTAACGCAAAAGAAAATGCTGTTGGTGCAGACACTGCTCGCAGGGCCTGGCGCATGTTTGCAGTACAAAGTGGAGAGACCGATAGCGCTGTAGAGGCGGTCTCCAACCTTTTGCAAGCCGGATTCACAGAGAGCAATCTGCAACTGGCAGTAGAGGGACTGGCGGGTGCTGCTCAGCGTTTTCCCGACACGCTCAAAGTTGAGAGTCTCGCCGACAGTTTGCAGGAGACTCTCGCCACTGGCACTGCAACAGGTGCCTTCGCCGAACTGCTCGACAGACTCGGTATCGGTGCCGAGAATTTTTCGAAGCAGCTGGCTAGATGCAAAACTCCTGCCGAACAGCAGAATCTTGTACTTCAGACCTTGGCCAATGCTGGTTTGAACGATGCCTATCATGCCTGGGCTAACACGAACGAGGAGATGCTGAAAAACGAGGATGCCAATCTGCGGCTGCAGGAGGCCATGGCATCGTTGGCCGAGCAGGTGTTGCCCATGATGACTGCGCTCATCGAGACGGTCACGATGCTCATAAACTGGTTTAGCAATCTGGACGACACCACCAAAGGCGTCATCCTTACAGTGCTGGCACTGATTGCGGCTGTCAGCCCAATCGCCGGCCTTGTAAGCGGAATCTCTGGCGTTGTGGCGGCATTGGCTGCCGGGCCAGTGGCGGGCATCGTGCTGGCCATTGGTGCCCTTATTGCTGTGATCGGTCTGCTGGTAGCCAACTGGGAGACCGTAAAAGCGGTCGCCGCTGATGTCTGGGACGATGTGCAGCACATCTGGGGTGGTGTTGCCGCATGGTTTGACGCAAACATTGTGCAGCCGATTGTGAGCAAGCTGCAATGGCTTGCCGACTTCGCAAACGGCATCCTGCAGGGCATCATGAACTTTGTTGGACGCGTTTCCAGCAGCGTAGCAAGCGCAGGTGCGGCCCGTGCCGGTATCCCGATGATGGCCACTGGCGGCACCCTGTATCAGGGCCATGCCATTGTAGGCGAAGCCGGCCCGGAACTGTTGTCTGTGTCTGGTGGCCGGGCTATAGTCACGCCGTTGACCACCAACTCCACCAGCAACCACATGGCAAAGGTGAGCATTGGTCAAATCGTCTTTAACGGTTACAGTTCCGAGCAGGGCGACGCTCTGGTGGAAGATCTCAACCGAAAACTGGGGAGGTTGTACTGA
>JAFUQL010000217.1 GCA_017472375.1 Oscillospiraceae bacterium
CCCTTGAGCGGGAGGACGGCCGGTAGGTCTACAAGGTGGATTTCGCCTTTGACAGCACCCGATACGACTACGAGATCTCGCTGAGCGGTGATCTTCTCGAGATCAGCATGGATGCCCACTGATCCATCCAAATTGATCAAATCACACAAGCAAACGCAAAAACGCCGCAGAGCGTCGGGACATTCCCCGCTGCTCTGCGGCGTTTCTTCTGTTATTTCAGTTCCACGACCGTCACGCCAGCCTCGCCCTCGCCGTAACGGCCAAGGCGGAAGCTCTTGACATTGCGGTGGCCTTTCAGGTGCTGCTGGATGGCACTGCGCAGCGCGCCGGTACCCTTTCCGTGAATGAGCCAGACTTCCGTCTGACCGGACATCACCGCGTGGTCGATGTACTGGTCGGTCTCCATGAGAGCCTCCTCCACCGTCAGACCGCGCAGATCCGCCTCCATGCTGGCGGTGCGCTGCACCCGGTCCACTGTGGTGCGGGCCGCACTGCTGTCCCGCCCCGCAAGGCCGGGGCGCTGCTTTTTGGGCGGATCCTTCTTCAGCTTGTTCGGGGCACACAGGCCGCTCAGGGGTACCTTGGTCTTGATGATGCCGGCGCGCACCTCCACCATGCCGTGGCGGTCGGGCAGGCTGACCACGGTGGCAGGCTGATCCAGCTCGGCAATGACCACCTCCTGGCCCACACGCACCTCCTTCAAAGGCACGAATTCCTTCTTCGCCTGATGTACCACGTCCGACTGATTCAGCAGCCGTTCGGTGTCTTTCTTGGCGATCTCACGGGCGCGCTGGGCACGCTGGGCCGCACTGGTCTTTTCATCCTTCTGCAGCTTGCGCAGCTCATCGGTGAGTGCGTAGGCCTCCGCCTGGATCTGCTGAGTCATCTGACGGGCCTTGGCACGGGCGGCTTCCAGCTCCTGCTCGCCCTGGCGCACCAGATCGTCCCGTTTTTTGCGGGCGCTCTCAAGCTGGTGCTCTGCCTCATATTTCAGTCGCTCGATCTCCTCCTGGCCGGCCTTCAGCTGCAGCTTCAGGTCGTCCAGCTGGGCCAGCACGCTGTCCAAACGCTTGTCGTCGCTGTCCATGTGGATGCGGGCAGACTGGATGATGCGCTCCGGAATGCCCAGCTTCTCGCTGATGAGGAACGCATTGGATTTGCCCGGTACACCCACACTCAGCTTGTAGGTGGGGCGCAGGCTCTCCACATCGAACTCGCAGCTTGCGTTCACCACGCCAGGGGTCTCCAGCGCGAAGACCTTCATCTCGGCGTAGTGGGTGGTGGCCATGATGCGGGCCCCCATGCGGCGCAGTTCCTCGATGATGCTCACCGCCAGCGCCGCACCCTCCGCGGGGTCGGTACCGGCGCCCAGCTCGTCCAGAAGCACCAGCGTGCCCTTCCAGGCACTCTCCAGAATGCCGGTGATCTTCTTCATGTGGCCGGAAAATGTGGACAGGCTCTGTTCGATGCTCTGCTCGTCGCCAATGTCCACCAGATACTCCTGGAACACGCATACTGAGCTGCTCTCATGGGCAGGGATCAAAAAGCCGCACTGCGCCATGGCGCACAGCAGGCCGGCGGTCTTCAGGGTCACGGTCTTGCCGCCGGTGTTGGGGCCGGTGATGACCATGGTGTCGTAATCGATTCCCAGTTCCACATCAATGGGCACCACCTTGGCCGGGTCGATGAGCGGGTGCCGCGCCTTGTGCAGCTTGAAGGACACATCATCCGACACCTGCGGCATCCAGGCGTGCATCTCCAGGGCCATCTTTGCCTTGGCCAGCAGCACATCGATGTTCAGCATGGCATCGTAGCTGTAGCTGAACATAGGCTCAAGGCCCGCCACCTGCGCCGTAAAGGAGGCCAGGATGCGCTCGATCTCGGCCTGCTCCTGACTGCGCAGCTGCATGATCTTGGCGTTGGCCTCCACCACCGCAGTGGGTTCCACGAAGACCGTCGCGCCGGTGGAACTGACATCATGGATGATGCCGCCCACATCGCCCCGGTGCTCGGCTTTGACCGGAACCACATAGCGGCCGTTTCGCAGCGAGACCACCGCCTCCTGCAGGTATTTGCTGGTAGCCTGGCTGCGCACCAGCGATTCCAGCTTATCACGGATGGAGTTCTCGGTGGCACGGATCTTGCGCCGCAGATCAAAGAGGGTGCTGCTGGCGGTGTCCGCCATCTCCTCCGGAGAGATGATCGCATCGGTGATCTGCTTCTCCAGTGCCGGCTGGGGGCTCAGTGCGTAGAACAGATCGTCGGTGGGCAGCAGGTCATGTTCGGTCATGCCGTACCAACTGACCAGATTCTGAAAATTGCGCAGCGCACCGGCTACCAGCAGCAACTCAGCCATGGACAGCACACCGCCCTTGACCGCACGGCGCACCACCTTGTCCACCGCCTCCACGCCGCCGAACCGGGGGCCTCCGTTTTTCAAAAGCAGACTGCCCACTGCATCCGTCTGGCTCAGTGCGAAGCGCACTTCATCCGGGTCGGTCTGCAGCTCCAGCGCCAGCATTCGCTCCTTCGCCTCCGCGCACACGGTCAAAGCCGCGGCCCGGGCGATGATCTTGTCCAGTTCCAGACTTTTTAAGTACACAGAGTTCATATCGATCCCTCGAAACACACCGCAAAACCTCTTTGCGGCGACTTGTTTTATCACATCATCATTTCAAATGCATCCGGCATCAGGAAGGCTCTGGCCAGACGCCCTTCAAAAACTCCAAACTTTTCAGCGGCTTATCCAGATGGCGGGCCGCATACAGCTCGGTCACCTTTGCCAGCCGATCCATGCTGGGCTGCGCCAGCGCAAAACTGAACACCCGTTTGTCCTCCACCAGCGCGATGTGGCGGGTCGCAGTCAGGGCTGCCGCATCCAGATTCGGCCGGCGGTTCGCCTTTGCCGCGCATTGCTCACACAGCAAAAAGCCCTCCTCCGGGTCCAGGTAAAACGCCCCGCCCTCATAGCGGCTGCAGTCCCGGCAGCAGAGCAGTGCCGGCAGATACCCCGCCTCACTGATGGCGCGCAGTTCAAACACCGCCTTGATCTGGTCCAGCGGCTTTTTCTTCTCGCTGATCA
>JAFUQL010000218.1 GCA_017472375.1 Oscillospiraceae bacterium
GCCCTGCACGGTGGCGGGGGTGCCGGCGGGCAGGCCGGCGGGCACCGCCGCACCCGCCTGGGCGCCCTGGCTGCTGGCGAGAAGGGCCGTCAGCTCGTTGAATTTGGGGGCCAGCAGGCTGCGGCTGGTCTCCTCGAACTTCTCCTGCATGGCGCGGGCGTCCAGGCCCGGGGTATCGGCCAGGCCGACCACGCCTACGCTCTCCAGCTCGGTCTGTGTGATGGTGGGAAATACTGCCATGGGGATCACCTCCTGGTTCAGTGAAGAGTGAATGGTGAATAAGTGCTGTGTGGGGGGGGTGGGGCTTGGGTTCACCGGGGCGGTTGCCGTCAAATCAGCAGGCAATACCGTCGCGATTTCGGCTTCCCCCCACGGGGGAAGCTGGCACGGCGCAGCCGTGACTGATGAGGGACGGGATGCAGAGCCTAAAGTAAAGATTGCGGTCCCTTCCCTCATCCGTCCTGCCCTTACGGGCAGTCCACCTTCCCCCGGAGGGGGAAGGCTCTTACCGCAACGGTTTTGGCTTTGTTTTCGCCGTAACATCGCGGGAAACACGGCAAGCGATACCGCCGCAGTGACTCAAAGGCTTCCCCCTTCGGGGGGAGCTGGCAGCGAAGCTGACTGAGGAGGGACGGGATGCAGAGCCTAAATAAAGGCTGCAGTCCCTTCCCTCATCCGACCCTGCGGCGCTTTTTGCCTACTTTTTGGCGACAAAAAGTAGGGCCAGCCGCAGGCATTAGCGTTTTACCATTTCCTCTGTTTACCCTCTGCCGGGGAAACAGCAAACCTTAAAGCCGCAAACCAAAGCAGCGAAACGCTTCACTGGCCCTTGAGCCTCCCCTGCTCGGTGTATTCCACGGCCAGGTCCATCAGGCCGAAGGGCTCGTGCAGCTCGGCGTTTTCCAGCTCGAAGCGCACCTTGTCCAGCCGGCGCAGGGCCAGGTGGGCCTTCAGGGTGCGGGTGGTGGCGTCGGTGCTGAAGGTGAACTTGGAGAACACCACCTGCCCGAAGCTCAGGTACCGGGCGCTGCTGTGGTCGGCCAGCACCGTGCGCCACAGGCCGTGGGTCATGGCCCGCACCCGCGCGCCGGTGGCCACCGCGCTGGCAAGCCGCACCGCAAAGTACCGCACGCTCTTGCCCCGGTGAAAGCTCTCGCCCGACAGGTCCGGCGTCTGCCACACCGCCTGGATGGCCGCGCCGTCGTCGGCGTAGCTGGCCAGGGCGGTGGGGTCGTCGTAAAAGCGGTACACCGCCCCCGCCTCGCTGCCGAACCACAGCCGCCCGTCCCGCACCCACATGCACCGGGCCGGCAGCCCCAGCCGCAGAAAGCCCGCGTACTGCCGGGTGGAGTAGGGCTTCGCCCGGTCGGTCACGGTGGACTGCAGCCCGTCCAGAATGTACGCCTTATCGTTGACACACAGCCAGTACATGTCGTGGAACACACAGGCGTGGGCCGCCTGCAGCCCCGGCTCGGCCAGCAGTGCGCCGTCCAGGTAAAAGCTGCGGTTCTGGCTGTAGCGCTCGCCGGTCACGTCGCTGGTGGTCAGGGCGTACACCCCCAGCGGGGTCAGGCACAGGGGCTCGTTCTCCAGGCTGCCGCAGGTGCGGCGGCTCACCGCGCCCGGGCCCTCCAGGGTGGCGTACACCGGGAAGGCCGGCTCCCCGTCCTCCAGCTCGCCCGAGCGCAGCACCACGCTGCGGGCCGGCTCGGCGCCGTCCTTGTAGCAGGCCAGGCGGCCGTTCAGGATGGCATACCCCATGATGGCGCTGGCCGCGCCGCCCACCTCGCTGTAGCCGGTGTCCGGCCAGTAGGCGCCGTCGCCCCGGCCGGAGTACCAGTCCCGGCTGCGGTAGGTGGGGTGGCCGCCCACGAACAGCCGGTCGGGCACGCCGCCCACCCCGAACAGCGCCCCCGTGCGGCACAGGCCGATGCGGTCGGCGTAGCCGGGCACGGTGCGGCGGGCGGTGATCTTCACATTGTCCTCGCCGGCGATGGGGCTGGCCCCCGGCGCGGCGGCAAAGCTGACCACGCCGTTTTCGTAGTCCACCGAGAAGCCGGTCTGGGCCTGCCACACCCCCTCGCCGTCCATCACCCACACCTGCACGGTGGGGGTGCCGTCGGCGCCGGGCTCGTCCAGCGGGGCCAGGCTGAGCTGGTAGTCCACCGCGCCGGCGGTGCCGCCGAACAGCTCGGTGAAGGCCGGGCCGATCAGGTTCAGCGCCTCGTAGCTCTGGCCGCCGCCCTCGGGGCTCTTGCCGATGGTCAGCACCGGCACATAGGCGCAGTCGGCGGCGGGCAGCACCTCCTGCCCGTCGAACCGCAGCAGGGCTGCGCCGTCCTGGATGTACAGGCAGTCGCCCAGCTGCCAGGCGCTGCTGGGGGCGTCGGCCAGGCCCCGGTACAGCAGTGCGCCGGTGTCGGCGTCGTACAGGGCGTCGCCCGCGTGCAGCAGCCAGCGCTCGGCCCCGGCCCGCAGGCAGTGGGCCCCGTTGATGGGCGCGCCCAGGTCGGCCATGCGCTCGTAGCCCATGCACTTGCGCACCTTGCCGGGCACGTCCCGGATCATGTTGGGGGCGTGGGGGCTGCGGCGCAGGTCCACCTGCCGGGGGTCGTTGGTCAGGTCCACGCCCAGAAAGGTATCCACCCGCTGCACCCGCAGGGTGGGCGAGGCGGGAATGGTAAAGTGTGCCATATGCACCTCCTCTCAGCCGCACCAGCCGGTGACGCTGGTGAACCGGTCGGCGGCGGCGCCGGGCGCCGGGGCGGCCAGGCGCTCCAGCCCCAGCTCGAACTCGTTGCGGTAGAGGGTGGCC
>JAFUQL010000219.1 GCA_017472375.1 Oscillospiraceae bacterium
ATCAGGGGCACGGCGGAGAAGGTCTCCACGTTGTTCAGCACGGTGGGGCTGGCCCACAGGCCCTTTTCCACGGTGCGGGGAGGCTTGACGCGGGGCATGCCGCGGTTGCCCTCGATGGAGGCGGTCAGAGCGGAGCCCTCGCCGCAGACAAAGGCGCCGGCGCCCCGGTTCACGTGCAGATGGAAGCAGAACTTGCTGCCCAGGATGTTGTCGCCCAGCAGGCCGTACTCTTCGGCCTTGGCGATGGCCTGCTTCAGGCGGTTGACCGCCAGAGGGTACTCGGCGCGGACGTAGATGTAACCCTCGTCGCTGCCGGCGGCCAGAGCCGCGATCAGCATGCCCTCGATGATGCTGTGGGGGTTGCCCTCCATGATGGAGCGGTCCATGAAGGCGCCGGGATCGCCCTCGTCGCCGTTGCACACAACGTACTTCTTGCCCTGGGGCTGCTTGCGCACGCTGTCCCACTTGTTGCCGGCGGGGAAGCCGCCGCCGCCGCGGCCGCGCAGGCCGCTGTCCAGGATCTCCTTGCAGATGGCCACATCGCTCATGGCGAACAGGGCCTTTTCCAGCGCCACATAGCCGTCGCGGGCCAGATACTCGTCCAGATCCTCCGCATCGGTGGTGCCGCAGTTCTCCAGCACCACGCGGGTCTGCTTGTGGTAGAAGGGGATCTCCTCATGCTTGGCGTAGGACACGCCGTCCAGCTGGTACAGCAGCCGGGGGATGATCTCGCCGTTCATGATGGTCTTCTCGATGATCTCGTCGCAGTCCTCGGGGCGCACATGGGTGTACAGCAGGCCCTCGGGCTCGATCTGCAGCAGGGGGCCCATCTCGCAGAAGCCGTGGCAGCCGCTCTTCTTCAGGTGCAGCACGCCGTTCACGTTGGCGGCCATGGTCTCGTGCTCCTCATCCATCAGGCTGACGGCCACGGACAGGCCCCGCTTGGCGCACTGCTCCTTCATGTAATCGTAAATTTTCATGGAACCGCCGGCGATGCAGCCGGTACCGGCGCAGATCAGGATCTCACGCTGCATCCGCGCCATGGCCTGCTTGGCCTGCGCCTGGCGGGTGTCCAGCTGGTCATGGGTCAGCTTAGCCATTCTCCGCATCCTCCTTTTCCAGCTGCTTGAGCAGCTCGATCATCGCATCGGGGGTCATCTTGCTGTGGACCTGATCGTTCACGGTGACCACGGGGGCCAGGCCGCAGGCGCCCAGGCAGGCCACGGTCTCCAGGGTGAACAGGCCGTTGGCACTGGTCTTCTGCTTGCCCTTCAGGCCCAGATGCTCGCGGATGGCGTTATAGATAGGCTGAGACTTGCGCACATGGCAGGCGGTGCCGTCGCAGACCTTGATGATGTACTTGCCCTTGGACTCCAGCGAGAAGTTCTCGTAGAAGGTGGCAACGCTGTAAACTTTGGCCACGCCCACATTCAGCTTCTTCGCGATCAGCTCCAGGACTTCGGGGCTGAGATACTTGAACTCAGCCTGAATGTCCTGCATGATGGCGATCAGATTGTGGCGCTCGCAGCCGTAGGAGTCGATGATGCTCTCAACGCGCTCCATGGAGATTCCTTTTGCCATAATTTCCTCACCTCAATACTTGATTGGCCGGAGCAGTGCCGCATCGCCTGTGCAGCCTGGGGGCGCTGCAAAAAGCACACTGCTCCACCTTGTCAAAACGGTATCCCTAGCATTATAGGTCGTTAAATAATTATTGTAAAGATGTAATAAAAAGGGGGAACGGGCGGATGTTTTTGACGAGAACACAGAAAATCTGCGCCAAAACGCCCTAATTTTGGACAGCGGGGCTGATTTGGACAAAAAGTCTGCATTTTTGAAAAACGGGAAATAATTATGAGAAATTCTCATGCAGCGCACTTTTTCTGTTTTTGCCGCCCTGGCCGTGCAAAAAGCGCCCGGGGCCGTGCGGGTCCCGGGCGCGGATGGGAGAGCAAGGTCAGCGGCGCAGCCGCTTGTATACGTCGGCCGGCGCGGTGACACACAGAATACCCGCTGCGATGGACACAGCGTACAGCAGGGTGTACACCCCCTGTGAGGCAAAGAAGTCCCACGCGCCGCCGATGGCATAGCGCATGGTGCGGTACAGCGAGCCGCCGGGCACCATGGCGATGATGCCCACCACCAGAAAGACGGTCACCGGGCAGCGGCGCAGCCGGGCCAGCACCTCGCACAGCAGGGTGACCGCCACGCTGGCACAGAAGAAGGCGGTCAGCTCCCCCAGAGATCCCTGCAGGGCCAGCACTACGCCCCAGGCAAAGGTGCCGCAGCCCGCCGCCAGCGCGAGGTTCTGCCCCCGCAGGTTGAACACCATGCCGAAGCCCAGGCAGCCCAGCAGGGCGGTGAGCAGGTAGACGGGCACCGGGATGTCGCTGTGTACCGTGGTGCCTGCGGCGGTGTAGGCGAAGCCCCAGGCGATGGCAAGGCTCAGCACCACCGACTCGCTGCATCGCAGCAGGCCGGAGATGGTCTCGCCGCTGAACAGGTCGCGGATGGCGTTGGTGAGGGCGAAACCCGGGATGAGCAGCATGATGCTGCCGATGCTGATGAAGGAGGGATGGGCATCCAGCCCCAGCATGGGGGCCAGCCCGGCCAGCGCGCCGCCGCACAGGCTGGACAGGATCACCGCGAAGTAGCTGTTGAGCTGCAGGCGGGCGAACAGGGTGTCCAGCACCTTCAGCAGGGCGCCCACCCCGGCGGCCCAGAGCGCGTCGATGAGGTTGCCGCCGAAAAACACCGCAAAGCTGCCGGCGGTCAGCGCCCAGCCGGCCATGGCGGCGGGCTGGCTGTAGCGGGGCAGCCGGCTGATGGCCTCCAGCCGGCGCTGGAACTCCTCCGGCGGGATGGGCTCGGCGCACACCTGCCGGGACAGCTCGTTCAGGGCCCGCAGGGCCTCCAGGTCCAGCTTATGGCCGGTGATGCGGCGGGTCTGGGTCAGGGTGCCCCAGCCGGGGGCGGCGGCGGTGACCACGATGCTGCTGGTGATGGTCAGTGCATCCACCCGGCGGGCACCGTAGGCGCGCAGCACCCGGCCGATGGTGTCCTCCACCCGGCTCACCTCGCCGCCGCTGATAAGGATGCGCTCGCCCAGGCTGAGGGCGGCGGTCATGATGTCCTGGGGATCCCAGGCGTGCAGTTGGGTCGGTTCCATGGGGTTGGGCCCTCCTCTCTGTGGGTCGGCGGGGTCAGCCCCGCCCGTACCGCCGCTTCAGTTCGGTCAGGATGACCTCATCCGCCGGGCAGAAGGGCAGCGTGTCGATCTCCTCCACCGTGATCCAGCGCAGCTCGTTGTGCTCCAGCGCTTTGGGCTCGCCCTCGGGCAGGGCCGCGCAGAACAGGGTCAGCCGCACGGTCAGGTCGGGGTATTCGTGCTCCACCTCCATGAATACCTCGCCCACCTCCACGGTCACGTCCAGCTCCTCGCGGCATTCCCGCACAAGGGCCTGGGGCAGGGTCTCGCCGGGCTCGACCTTGCCGCCCACGAATTCCCACAAAAGGCCGCGGGCCTTGTGGGCAGGGCGCTGGCAGGCAAGAAAGCGGCCGCCGCGCCAGATCAGGGCGGCCACCACAGGAGTGATGTTCATGGTGCGTACCTCCGTGCGCCCGGGTGGTCCCGGGCAGTCGTGATGGGGTCATTATAACACAAAAAATGTTTGGGGACACCGCCTGTTTTACACCGTCCGATTTTTGCCCGTTTTCCCCGATTCCTGTTTAAATCCGGCGAGGAAATATGGTATCATCGAAGCAGAATACACGGATGCGCCCCGGCGCAGAAAGGACGGAAAAAATGGGACAGCTCTCACAGATGGAACTGGTCTTTTTGCAGGCACTCAAAAATGGAAGCAGGATCGAAGCCACACGAACAGATGGTTCAACGGTGACGGCCACGGTCATGATGAACGATGGAACGACCCTTGCACTGATGTGTGACGATGGCTCTATCCAGTTTTTGAAGTACGCAGACATTCAAAAATTCAGTCTGCCGGCGGCGGGCGCACAGTCCGCGCCGCCGCAGCCTGAACCGCCCGCGCCGCAGACAAAAAAGCCCGCCGCACCGCAGCCTCCGGCAAAGCCCGCATTCTGGACCGAGCCCGGAAACCTGCGCGTGAGCGACGGCACCCTGAAGGAATGGTACAGCGAGCTGCCCGCACCGGTGCGAAAAGAACTGCAGGGTGCGTTCGACAGCTTTATGGGCGGCGTGCGCGGAAACGACCGGGGCAAACAGGAGGATGCCGCCCGCCGCATGCGCGGCATCCTGGCCCGTGACCCGGAGCTGAGTCGCCACGAGGGGGCAGCCCGGCTGGCAGGTCACCTGCTGCTGCGCAGCAATCAAAAGGCCGGGGAGGTGTTCGCCGCGGGCGGATGCCTGTACGAGTGCGCCTGCATGGAGTTCGGCAAAAAGAAGGAGCGGGATGCCGCCCACATGGGCGCGCTGGCCGCCGCCGCCCTGCGCCGCGGAGAGAGGGAGGAGCAGACCGACGTGCTGTTCACCCTGCTAGCCATAGCCTGTGAGGAGACCGACGACCTGAGCGTGCTGCCCTGGCTGGTCAACCAGCCTGCCGGGCACCGGGAAGCGCTGGCCGACTGGCTGGCCGCCCGCGGAAAGAGCGGCTCCGGCGGGATGTGTGCCCGGGCAAAGGAGCTGGCCGGCGGCCAGGCCCCCGACGCACCGAAGCATGCGCCTGAACAGCCTGAGCCCGCCGCCGAAGCGCCCCCTGCCCCCGAGCGCAGCACCGGTGTGCTGCTGCGCCTGCGCTGGAGCCAGGAGCGGGGCTATGTGAAGATGGGCGACCGGGAGCTCTTTTTCGATTACAGCGAGGTCACCGACCCGGAGCTGCGCCGTATGATCGATCAGCGGGTCAGCATCGACCCGGAAAAGCAGCGCATTTTGGTGACCTGGTGCGGCGCCGGCCCCCGACCCACCGATGTGCGGCTGGCCCCGGTGGATGAGCCCGCCGCCCGCCTGCAGGATGCCCGCCGCCGCATCTCCACCGGAGAGGCGGACAAGCTGGCCGAGGCCGCCGGGCTGCTGGAGGGGCTGATGGACACCGACAAGGCCACCCAGGCGCTGGAGGAGCTTCTGGGCATGGCGGGCAACCGTTTCCGGAAGGACGGCGACCGGGAGGCCCTGGCCCGTGTGCTGGAGGTGTACCAGGCCAACCGGCAGCATATGCCCAAGCAGTCCAAGCCCTACGAGAACCTGATGCACATCCACATGCTGCTGGAGGATTACCCCGGGATGTGCGCGCTGGCCGACGGCCTGCTGGCCAGCCCTGACCTGCCCGCGGGCCCCCGGGGCAGCTATCTGAACCGCTACAGCGGCTATGTGATGCGCCGCTACACCGAGACCGGCGACCCGGCCCTGCTGGACAAGGCGCTGGCCATGATGGAGGAGTGGGAGGAACTGTACCAAACCTCCCCGGATGCCCGCAGCAACATCGGCGCCCGGGCCACCTATCGGGATCACCTGCTGCCCCGCATGGGCCGCTGCCTGTGCCTGATGGGCCGGCTGGAGGAGGCCGGCCGCTGCCTGGCGGACATGGAGAAGCAGAACAGCCCCGCAGAAAAGCGGGCGGATCTGCGGGAGATGCTGGACGAGGCCCGGCGCAAGGCCCGGCCCGAGCCCCCTGCCCCGCTGCAGCCCGAGCCTGCGCCCGCCCAGCCGGAGCCGGACCCGGA
>JAFUQL010000220.1 GCA_017472375.1 Oscillospiraceae bacterium
AACAGCGCGGAGGCACGGATGCGCACCTGTGCCAGCGACAGCTCCCACACCTGCGAAGTGCGGGTCAAAGCCGGCGCTTTGGGGCTGGCTCCGGGCACGCCTTCCAGCAGCGCCAGCGAAATGCTGCGGCTGTTCAGATCCAGCCGCACCACCACCCGGTCGATGCGGTCAGCAGAGCCGGACACCTGATGGGTGAAGGTACGTTCCCCGCCGCCATCGTCGCTGAGGACGAACACATAGCCGCCGATCACCGCGCCGCCGCAGGATACCTTGGTTTCCATGCTGCTACCATCGGCGCTGACCTTGAGGCCGCCGCCATTGTGGCTGGAGACGCCGTTTTGCAGCGCAGCGGACAGAAGCTGTGCCAGCTCTGCCGCGTCATACTGACGGATGTCGCCCTCGGTGGAGTCAAAATAGCCGTAAAATTCCTTTGCCATGGGTTATTTCCTCCCTTCCTGTCGTCATACATGAAGCTGGAGCCGATCCTGTTTCAGGCGGCTCACCAGCGTTACCGGCGCGTCACCAAAGGTGGCCGACAGGCTCACCGCGCCTTTTTCGTGGGTCTCCTGCATGGCGATGAGCCGGGCGTTCATCTGCGCGCCGTCATCCACCACGGTGACCACATCGCCTACGTCATAGTCGGTACGGTAGCGGCACAGGCTGCAATCCCGCACCTGCGCCGTCAGGGTGAGGCGAGGCGGACTCAGCTTCTGCTGGGCTCCCAGCGTGAGCATCTCCACCGTATCCGCGCCACTGAGGGCGGTGAACAGCTCCCGGCGGTCATAGCCGGTCAGCTGGTTGCCGATGGAGTAGATCATGCGGTTTTCGTCCTCACCTGCGCCGCCTGCGTACACCGTGCCCACCTGACTGGAGCCATCATCGGTGCAGGTGGCCGTGGTGATGCTGCCCAATTCCCGGCTGAACACCGCGCGGCCGTTGCCGCTGGTGCGATCCTGCCCCACCCACGCGCCAAAGATGAACTGCTTGCGTTCAAAATCCGGCAGCACATCCCAGCCCACGCCAGTAGCCTGACCAATGGATGACAGGATATCCGTCAGCTTGTCAAAGCGGGCCTGCCACGGCAGCACCGGGCCACGGCCCAGATTGGGCGCCATCACCATGCGGGGCATGCGCCGCTTGTCATCCTCCGGCGCGGTCAGGTTGCCGCCTGCGAAGTGCAGAATGGCGCTCTCTCCATCTCCGGTGAACCGGTCCCAGCCGAACCCCCGGTAGGGATCCTCCGCAGGAGCGGCAGGGGGCACGCAGATGCGCCGGGCTGCCAGACCTTTCAGCATCAGGCCGTCGGCGGTGATGGTGTCCTCTGCCCGGGTCACCTTCTCGATGAGCAGCATGGTATCCATGCGCCCATGCAGGTACAGCAGCCGGTCTCTGGCCAGCATGTGCCCGCCGGGCGCGCCGCGTTTCAGCACCAGCTTGAAGCTGCCGCAGCCGTAGTATTCCCGCTTGATCATCAGGCTCTGGTACAGGGGGATCTCCGCCAGCAGCACAAAGTCCATGTTCATCAGCATCAGGCTTTCTCCCAATGCTTACACCCCCTCATAGCAGTCGTTCCACTCCACGCGCACCACGGTGCGGGCCGTTTGCTCCTGACTGCGGTAGCTGAGCTGGTTCATCCCCGGCAGCAGCCGGAACGCCAGCAGCGATGCCGTGGGATCCAGCAGGCCAAAGCCGTTTTCCACGCTGCCGTCAGCATGGGTCACCTCCGCTGCCAGACGGCCCGGCTCCGTGCACAGGGTCAGCTCATCGCCCACAGGCAAGGGCTGCACCAGCCGCAGGGACGCGCCGGAGCGTAAGTTGGTCAGCGTGGGGGTCTCGCCGCTGCCGGTCATGCGAATGGTCACCGGCGCGTCGGTCTGGCCCTGATTCATCAGGCTCACCTGCGTGCTCAGCTTGCCCAGCGTAAAGGACAGCGCCATGGGCAGAATCAGACCGCCATTGGTGCCGGTGAGCACCGCCGCGCTGGTCTGACCAAACCAATAGGGGCTTTCGCACACAAAGTTCACCGTAACCGAGGGCTGCACATCCATCACGCGCTTGCCCCAGTTGAGGCCGCCCTCCGGCACCGCCCACGTCCACCACGTGCCATAATCGTTCTGATAGATCAGCCGCCCCTTGCGCTGGCCATCGAAGGCCAGACTGGGCGACAGGATGCCGCACAGCCGGGAGCGCAGCTGATACATCTCCTGACGGCTGCCTGCCATCACATGCAGGGTCACCTGCACGGTGCGCTTTTCACGGCGCAGGCTCAGGATGCTCTCTCCCTGCTGATGAGCGCCGGAGGAAGCCGTCACGTTCACATCGCTCAGGCCCATGCCCCGGAGGCTGCACAGCACATAGGGCGCATGCAGGAACACCGCCTGCTCACCCCGGATATTCTCGTATATGAGCTTTTGCACCTTATCCCTCCTGACTCATCCACTCGCCCAGCGCCTGATTGACGCTT
>JAFUQL010000221.1 GCA_017472375.1 Oscillospiraceae bacterium
ATGCGGATGCTGCTGGGGTTGCGGTCCTGCAGCAGCTGCTTCAGGTAGCTCAGGGTCATGCCGGTGTCCAGGATGTCCTCCACGATCAGCAGATCCTTACCGGTCAGGTCGGTGTCCAGATCCTTCACGATCTTGACCACGCCGCTGGTCTTGACGCCGCTGCCGTAGCTGCTGACCACCATGAAGTCGATGGCGCAGGGCACGGTGATGTGGCGCATCAGGTCGGTCATAAACACGACCGCGCCCTTCAGCACGCTCACCAGCAGCAGGTTCTTGCCCTCGTAATCCTTGCTGATCTGGGCGCCCAGCTCAGCGCACTTAGCCTCCAGCTCCTCTTCGCTGTACAGTACGCGCAGGATATCATCGTTCATACTCATTTTAAATGTCCCCCGTTTCATTTTCCTGTTGGACGGTCAGCCGAAGCACCCGCCTTGTTGTCTTGTCCGGTGCAAGGCCCCGGGCGAAGCCATGGCCGCACAGCCAGAGCACCCGGCCGCCGTTCTGCTCTGCCACAAGGGGCAGCAGCGCGCGGGCCCGGGGCGGGATGTGCAGCTCATTCAACCATTTTTTCAACGTCTTGGTACAGCCTCTTCCCTCGGGCGCGAACCGGTCGCCCGGCAGGCGTGTCCTCAAAATGGGGCTATACTGTTGTATTTTATCATAATCTGCCCAAGAGTTTAAGTCTTTTTTATGAACAGTCTGAAGTTTTATAAATTTTTCATAATCCAGCACCTCTGCGTGCAGGCTGCGGCCGTCCGGCCAGTGGTACACACCGGGGGCCAAAAACGGCGCAGGCTCGACGTCCGGCAGCGTTTCTTCCGCCGGTTCCAGCCGCAGGACACCCTCTGCCAGCACTGCGCGGCCCCGCCGGGGCAGGTTCACGCTGCCCTGCCCCGCCGCCAGCAGCGCCGCCAGCCGGGCCACCAGCGCCTCCTGTGCGTCCGCACCCAGCAGAGCCGCCAGCGCCTGATCCCGCACCGCCGGGTGTGCGGCGGCCAGCAGGGCGGCCTGCCAGCCCCCCTCACAGGCGGCCTGCTGTAACAGGGTGTCCGCCTGAGCGGTCAAATACCCGTCCACCAGCGCCATCCGGGCAGAAAAACGCGCCAGCGCCTGCGCCGCCCGGGGATTCACCGTCTCCAGTGCGGGCAGGGCGGTGTGCCGCACCCGGTTGCGGGCGTAGTCGTCCCCGGCGTTGGTGGCATCCTCCCGCCAGGTTTGGCCGCAGGTGCGGCAGTAGTCCTCGGTCTCGGTGCGCTCCACCGTGAGAAATGGGCGGATGTAGGCCCCGCGGCGCACCGGGATGCCCGCCGCGCCGGCGGTGGAGCACCCCCGCGCCAGCCGCAGCAGCAGGGTCTCAGCCTGGTCGTTCAGGGTGTGGGCGGTGGCCAGCTTTGCCCCATCGGCGGTGAGCCGGTCAAAAAAGGCGTACCGCTGCCGCCGCGCCCAGTCCTCGCCAGGGCTGCCCGCCGGGGGCTGCGCCCGGTGCAGATGCAGGGGCACCCCATGGGCGGCGCAGAACTCCTCCACGAAGGCCGCGTCCCGGGCGGAGTCCTCCCCCCGCAGGCCGTGGTCGATGTGGGCGGCCTCCACGGTCACCGCAAGATGTTCGCCCCAGCGCAGAAAAAACAGCAAAAGGGCCATGGAGTCGGCCCCTCCCGAGACCGCCGCAATGACCCTGTCACCGGGCTGCACCAGCCCGTGCTGTTTCAGTTGTTCCAGCGCCTTGAGCTCCAGCGGATGGGCCGGGGCGCAGGGCAGCTTAGTTGTTTCCATGGCTGAAATCCAGATTCAGGAACCGGGTGTGCGCGCCATCCCAGCCCAGCTGCACGGTGTTGGTCTCGCCGTGTCGGTTCTTGGCCACGATGCACTCGGCGGTGCGCTCGTCCGCCTGCTGCTCCTCGCCGCCGTCCTTGTGCTTGTTGTAGTAGGCAGCGCGGTACAAAAACAGCACCACGTCGGCGTCCTGCTCGATGGAGCCGGAGTCACGCAGGTCGCTAAGCTGGGGCCGGTGGTCGCTGCGGCCGGTGGTCTTTTCCGCCGAACGGCTCAGCTGGCTCAGGGCGATGACCGGCACGTTCAGCTCCTTGGCCATGATCTTCAGGTTTCGGGTGATGTCGCTGATCTCCTGCACCCGGTTCTCGGTGCGCTTGCCGCTGGTCATCAGCTGCAGGTAGTCGATGACCACCAGACCGATGTTGGGCCGGCCGGGATCCTGATTGATGCGGCGGATCTTGGCCTTCACCTCCGGGATGGTGATGCCGGAGGTATCGTCCATGTAGATGGGCGCGCTGTGCAGCATCTCGGAGGCGCGGGCCAGGTCATCCCAGTCCTCGTCGCTGAGCTTGCCGGTGCGGAAGGCCTGGCTGTCGATGCCCGCCTCCGCCGACAGGATGCGGCTGGTGAGCTGATCCTTGGTCATCTCAAGGCTGAAAATGGCCACGGGGATCTTCTGCTTTTTGGCCACATTGGTGGCGATGTTCAGTGCAAAGCTGGTCTTGCCCATGCCGGGGCGGGCGGCCAGAATGATCAGGTCGGAGCGGCCCAGGCCGGTGAGCACCGTGTCCAGATAGGTGAAGCCGGTGGGGATACCCGCGTACTTGTCCCGGTCGGGGCCGGAGATCTTCTGCAGGTTCACCAGCGTGTCCACAATGACGCTGGAGATGCTGGTCAGGGCGCTGGAATCCCGCCCGGAGCGGATCTCGTAGATCTTCTGCTCCGCGCTCTCCAGCAGCAGGTCGGCATCGGACTCGTCGCTGCTCTGCTCCAGGATGGTCTTGGCCGCGCCCATGAGCTGGCGCACCAGATACTTCTCCTGGACGATCTTGGCGTAGGCCTGCACGTTGCTGATGGAGGGCACCGTCTCGGCAAGGCCGGTCAGGTACACCTTGGCGGCGTCCGGGCTGTCGAACACACTCTCGCCCACCACAGCGTCCAGCAGGGTGACGAAGTCCACCGTCTGCCCGGCGGTGAACAGGCGCACCATCTCCCCGAAGATCTGCCCGTTCTGGCGGGCATAAAACATCTCGGGGCGCAGGGTCTCCACCAGCTCGGGGATGATGTCCGCCTGCAGCAGAGCCGCGCCCAGCACAGACTGCTCCGCCTGCATGCTGTAGGGCAGACTGACCCCCATGGTCTCCAGATTCAGTTCGGTGCCACTGCTGCGGCGGTAGCCCGTGTCGGCCATGGTCAGTTCAGCTCCTCAACTTTCACTTTGAAGGCGGCGGTCACCTGGGTATGCAGGCGCACGGTGGCGTTGTAGGTGCCGAAGTCCTTGATGTCGCGGTCCATCTCCACCTTGCGCTTGTCGAACTCCACGCCGATCTTCTGGCTCAGGGCGGGGGCCACCTCCTTGGTGGTCACCTTGCCGAACAGCCGGCCGGACGCGCCGCCCTTGGCCTTGATGACCACGGTGCAGTCGGCGATCTTGGCTGCCAGATCCTTGGCGGTGGCCAGAGCCTCAGCGGCGTGGTGCTCCTTGGCCTCGTTCTTGGTGCGCACCATGTTCACGGCAGTGGCATCTGCCACGGCAGCCAGACCACGGGGCAGCAAAAAGTTGCGGGCGTAGCCGTCTGACACCTCATGGATCTCGTCCTTCTTGCCGATGGCCTTCACGTCCTGCTTCAGAATCACTTTCATAGTCGTCTACCTCGCTCTCGATGTATCTGTGCGGGCCGCGCGGTGCAGCCCGGGTTTGCTATCTTTTTATTATAATGGCAATCGGGCGATTGGGCAAGGGGGGCTTTTCGGTGTGCCGTTTGCCTTTTGGATGGATCCGGGATGGAAAGAGCCGCCCTCGGTCACAACGGTTCAGAAAATTGGGGTTTTGCAGTTTTTTTATAAGGTCGCTGCAGAGGTGCAATCCCTCAGTCACGGCTGCGCCGTGACAGCTCCCTTTGCACAAGGGAGCCTTTTAGCCGCGAAGGTATTGGCCTTAGATTTGGCGTAAGACCGCGAAAAATACGACAAACAACACCGCCGCAGTATTGGCTTCCCCCTCTGGGGGAAGCTGTCGCCGCAGGCGACTGATGAGGGACGGGACTGCAAACTTAAAATAAGTCTATCGCGGAC
>JAFUQL010000026.1 GCA_017472375.1 Oscillospiraceae bacterium
GCCCCCGAGGGGGAGCGCTGGCTGCGGCAGGTGGCAAGCATCGCGCCGGGGGTGGCGGGGCGCACCGGCGTGCCGCTGGAGCAGTTGGTGCAGAGCCTGTGTGCCCGCCTGCGCCCCGCGGCGGTGCTGTGCATTGACAGCCTGGCTGCCTCCGACCCGGCCCGGCTGGGGCGGACGGTGCAGCTCAGCGATGCGGGCCTGTGGGCGGGCCGACCGGCCGGGGGGCGGGGCCTGACCCCGGATGCCCTGGGTCTTCCGGTGCTGGCGCTGGGCATTCCCACCATGATGGATGCCGCCCCGCTGGCGGGCACACCGGGGCTCGTGCTGACCCCGCGGGATCTGGACGGGGTGATCCGCCGGGGCGCGGCACTGCTGGCAGGGGCGATCAATCAGGCGCTGCAGCCCCGGCTGACCCTGGACGAGCTGGACTATCTGGTGAGCTGAATACAGCAAACGCCCCGGCCTGCAGGAGGACAGACCGGGGCGTTCAGGAAAGAATGACAGGGTTCAGTGCTTCGGGCGGGGCAGCACGCCGGCCTTTTCCAGCGCGGGGCGCAGGGCCAGATACAGCACCACCGCGCAGACGGTGGACAGCAGGCTGTTCACCAGGGTGACGCCGCCGGTGATCTTGCTCAGCGCCGAGGCCAGATCCGCCTGCTGGCCGAACAGATACACGTTGCGGAAGTACCCCAGCAGGGGGTCGGTGAACACATTCACCAGCAGGCCGGAGAAGGCCGAGCCCGCCACCGCGGGCAGATAGCCCGGGCCGGGGGTGCGCTCCCGCAGGTGGAAGACCTTGTGGGCGAACAGACCGCAGACCAGGCCGATGATGAACTTCAGGATGAAGGTGGTGATGGCGTAGCCCGGGTCGCCGGCCACAATGTCCGGGATGGCAAGGCCGATGGAGCCGGCCAGGCCGCCGCTGACCCCATCCAGAAGCAGGGCGGTCAGGGCCGTGAAGGTGTTGCCCAGATGGAAGGACGAGCCGGTGCCGAACACGTTGGGGATGCGGAAGAATTCGTAGGCCACGAAGGACAGGGCGGCCATCACGCCGATGACCGTGATCTCCCGGGTGGAGAATTGCTTTTTATACAGGGCTGCAAACAGGATGACGGCAGCGGCCACCACCGCAAAGATCAGCCACAGGGCGGTTTGAGACATGAAGATCCCTCCTTGGTCAAGGCGGCAAAGCGCCGCCGGATGCATGAAATGATGCCGCGGCGGGCGGGACCTCAGCGCGCTTGACAGGGCCGCCCGGCGGGTATATGCTCATTATAAACATTTCTGACCCCTCTGGAACGTCCAGAATTTGTATTTTTTATGGGGTCAGTTTTAGCGAGGCAAAGAGGAGGGGAAGAGCAATGCTCGACCTTGCACTGCAGCTTGAGCCGGGCGCGCCCGAGCCACTGTATGAACAGATCTATGGGGCGCTGGCCCACCAGATCCGCACCGGGCGGCTGGCTGCGGGCGAACGGCTGCCCGGCAAGCGCAGCCTTGCGGCCGGGCTGGGGGTGGCGGTGAACACGGTGGACACCGCCTATCAGCTTCTGGTGGCCGAGGGCTATCTGGAGAGCCGGGCGCGCTCAGGGTTCCGGGTGCTGGCCTGGGACGGCCCGCTGACCGCCACCCCGGCGGTGTCCGCTCCGCCTGCCCATCCCCGTGCCGAGGAGCCCGCCGAGCCGGAATGGCGGTTCGACCTGTCTACCAGCGGCGTGGACACCGGTCTGTTCCCCTTCCGCACCTGGGGGCGCATCCAGAAGGAGCTGCTCTACTCCTCGCCTCAGCTTCTGGGCCACGGGCCCCGGCAGGGGGACGAGGGGCTGCGCCTTGCGGTGGCCGAACACCTGCGGGCCTACCGGGGGGTGCAGTGCGAGCTGGACCAGATCGTCATCGGGGCGGGAAACGAGTACCTGATGGGGCTGCTGGCCCGGCTGCTGGGCGGGCCGGCGGCGGTGGAGAACCCGGGTTACCTGCGAACCGCCCGCATCCTTGAGAACAACGGGGTGGAGTGGGTGCCGGTGGACATCGACGGCGGCGGCCTGATCCCGGCGCAGCTTGCGGCCAGCGGGGCGCGGGTGGCCTGCGTCACCCCCAGCCACCAGTTCCCCACCGGCGTGACCATGCCTGCACCCCGGCGGGCACAGCTTTTGCGGTGGGCGTCCGAGGCCCCCGACCGCTGGATCATTGAGGACGACTACGACTCGGAGTTCCGGTTCGACATCCGCCCGCTGCCCAGCCTGCAGGGCATGGCCGGGGCAGACGGTCCGGTGGTCTACATCACCACCTTTTCCAAGAGCCTCGCGCCCAGCATCCGTGTGGCGGCCATGGTGCTGCCCCGCAGTCTGCTGCCCCGCTGGCGGGCCATGTACGGCATCTATGCCAGCACGGTGAGCCGCTTTGAGCAGGAGACCCTCTGCCGGTTCATTCAGGGCGGGCATTTCGGGCGGCATCTGGCCCGGCTGCGCAGCCAGTATAAGCTGCGCATGGAGGCGCTGGCCGCCGCGCTGGAGGCGAGTTTTGGCCCGGGCCGGGTGGTGCTGCAGGGGCGGCACACCGGCCTGCATCTGCTGCTCACCCTGCCGGACGGCCCCGGCGAGCGGACGATGGTGGCCCGCGCCCAGGCGGCGGGCATCCGGCTGGAAGGGCTGTCCGCCTACTACATGGCCCGGCGGGAGACCAGCCCCGAAAATACGGTGGTGATCGGCTACGCGGCGCTGCCGCCGGGAGATATTCCGAAACTGGCCGAAGAATTAAAAAATTTGTGGGCAGTGCAATAGTTTGTGTGGTATGATCGTATTCAGTACATACCGCCCTTGTTCGGGCGGCCCTGCAAGGGAGGCCGCCGGGCGGACAAAACACAGAAAATGATCCTTAAGGAGGACCAAACATGAAACGTATGATGAGCATCCTGCTGGCCGTGGTGCTGGCATTCAGCCTGGTGGCCTGCGGCGGCAGCGCCAGCAGCGCCGCCCCCGCCGAGCCCAAGGACTACCAGCAGATCATTGTGGACGCCCGCACCCAGGAGCAGAACGATGCCTTTACCGTGGTGTCCTACGACGGTGAGACCTACAGCGCCGTGGGCGCCGGCGGCGAGGAGATGAGCGCCGAGGACCTGAGCGGCTTCGGCACCATGCTGCTGGAGATCCTGGGCCTGACCACCGAGGACGTGGAGAGCTTCGCCCTGAGCGTCAGCATGATGAACGTCCACAGCTACGGCGTGGCCATCGTGAAGCCCGCCGAGGGCAAGGCCGAGGCGGTCACCGCCGGCCTGCAGGGTTTCATCGATCTGCAGATCTCCAGCCAGGAGTTCTACCTGCAGGATCAGTATGAGATCGCCAAGGCCGCCAAGCTGGAGACCATGCCCAGCGGCGAGGTGGTCATGGTGATGTGCGACAACGCCAATGAGGTGTTCGCCAGCATCGAGGCTGCGCTGAAGTAACTCGGCCGACCCAAACCAAAAAGAAAGCGCCCCCGGCGGGCGGCCTGTGCGGCTGCCTTCCGGGGGCGCTTGTCTGTGTTCTTGCCTGTGCGATGGAGCGATTCGGGATCAGTAGCCCAGAGGCTCACCCACCAGCAGCACCTTGATGCGGCCTTTGCGCCGCTGGAAGCTGTGGATGACGGTGGTGCAGCACACCCGCTTGGGGCTGCGGCAGTCGGCGCACTGGCCGGTGACGGCACAGGGGGTCTGGCAGTCCAGCCGGATGGCGTTCACCGGGGCGGCGATGGTGCGCACCCGCTCCTCCGCGGCGGCCAGGTCGGTCACGATCTTGTTGCAGCCCACCACCAGCAGCACGTTCTTGGGGCCGAAGGTCAGGGCGGCCACCCGGTTGGCGTTGCCGTCCACGTTGTACAGCTCGCCCTCCTCGGTGACGGCGTTGCTGCTGGCCAGATACCAGTCGGCGCTGAGGGCATCGTGGAACATCTTGTCCAGCTCCGCGCCGGTCACGGTGCGGCGGTCCAGGAACTGATACTTGCCGCCGGCCAGCAGATCCAGCACGCCGGTCTGGCCCAGGGTGACGCTGCCGCCGTTGGACACGACGGCCCCCTCAGGGATCATGTTTGCCACGAAGTCCTTCACTTCGGCGGCGGTCTTGACGTAATAGGCCTCCATGTTGTTGGCCTGCAGGGCCTTCATCACGCGCTGAATGCGCAGCTCGGTCAGGGTTTCCATGGGGTTGCTCATGGGAGATTCCTCCTTTTTTATCGGTTCGCGTTTTTTGGCGTTCGGGCGGGGTGTTTCTGCCATTATACCACGGGTGTGAAAGAATTGCCATCCGCCCTTCGTGGGTTGCGCCCCGGGCGCGAAACGTGTAAAATAAATTTATATGCGGCTTTATATGCAGCGAACCATCCCACCGCGCAGCCCCTGCGCGTGAACATACGGAGGAAGCACACCTTGAGCAAGCGTTTCCATGCGGGCGATACGATCCAGCGGTTCCAGTTCGACACGCCCTACCAGCCCGCCAACGATTTTTATGCCCTGTGCAGCGACGAACGGCCCCTGTGCCTGGTGTTCCTGCGCAACTTCGGCCATCCCATCACCCGAAGCTGCATCCTTGCCTATGCGCAGGATCACGCTCTGCTCACCGATGCCGCCCTTGCGGTGGTGGTGCGCAGCCAGCCCCAGTCCATCTCAGCCAACATCCCCGAGGGCGTGGTGCCCTTCACCATCATCTGCGACCCGGAGGGCGTCCTGTTCGATTACTTCGCCGTACCCTCGGTCAGCGCCTGGAAGGGCGGCTCGCTGGCGGCCCGCCGCATCCTAAAGGAGGCCAAAAAGCAGGGCTTCAGGGAGGCCCCGGGCCCCCAGCCCCTGCCTGTGACCCTGCTGGTGGGCACCGGCGGCCGCGTGCTGTGGAGCCACTATGGCCGTACCTTCACCGACCTGCCCGAGAACAGCGAGGCGGTGCAGCGGGTGGCCGCCGGCTGGCTGCAGATGGCAGCAGCCGAGCCCGCGCTCCAGCCGGAAGAGCCTGCGCCGCTGCACGAGGCTCCCGCCTCCGGGGCGGAGGCCCCCATTGCCCCGGAGCCCCTGGAGGCCCCCGCGGAGGAGGCCTGGGAGACCGTCTTTGAGAGCAGTCCTGCCGTTGAGGAGCCCGCAGCCCCTGAGGAGCCTGCCGCGGGACCGGAGCCCGTGCCGCAGGCACAGCCCGCCGCTGTGCTGGATGAGGACGGAGCCTTTACTGTGTCGCTGAGCGCCCCGGAGCCGGGCCTTGCCGAGGCAGTAGAAGAGGAGTACGAGCTGCTGCCTGGCCAGGAACAGGGGCTGCGCACCGATTACCGGGACGCCGCCGCCCTGCTGTTCGGGGACGACTGAGCCTGTAAAATGCATAAAAACGGGATGCGACCCATACAGGGGCGCATCCCGTTTTGTTTTGGTTTATTTGGGCTCTTTGCCCTCGCCAAAGATGCGGATCATCTCCCGGGTCAGGCTGACGCCGTCGTCCGCGGCCTCGGGAGGCAGGGCGTCCCGGTCATACCACTCGGCCAGGGACAGCTCGCTGCGGTCCAGATGCACGGCATCCTCGCCGTCCAGGTCGCAGAAGTAGCCGATGGACAGATTACCCGCGATGCCCCAGGGCTGGCTCTTGTAGTAGCGGATGTTCTTTACCTTCAGGCCCACTTCTTCCATGACCTCCCGGGCCACGGCCTCCTCGGCGGTCTCGCCGATCTCCACAAAGCCGGCCAGCAGGCCGTAGCGCTTGCGGGCCAGCAGAGCCGACTGGGCCAGCATCAGCTTGTCGCCGTGGGTCAGGCCGATGATGACGGCGGGGGCGATGCGGGGGAAGATCAGGTTGCCGCAGTGGGGGCAGCGCATCATGCGCTCCTTGCCGTCGTGGACGGTGGGCTGGGCGCAGTTCCCGCAGTAACGGTTCACCCGGTACCAGTTGTACAGGTGCCATGCGGTCATCAGGCCGAAGCACAGGTCCATGGACCGGGGCTCCCGCAAGCCGGCTGCGGGCTCGTAGGCATAGCGCTCATCCGCCGGGTCGCCGGCCTTGCCCATCCACAGGAAGTACCGCACCTCCTGCAGGGTGAAGGCATACTGCACCGGCTCGTCGAACCAGCGCTCCCAGCCGGCGCCCCAGCCCAGTACCTGCTGCCAGGTGGGCAGGCTCAGGCTGCGGTCGTCGGCGCGGCAGACCAGAATGTCCTTGCCGCGCACACAGACCACCACGTCCTGCGGAGAGGGCGCAGTGGGGCGGTACTGGTTGTCCAGAAAGCCGAACTCAAGGTCTTGGATCATGTTGATGCACTCCTTATTCTGTTAGTGTTCCGGATGGCCGGTCGTTCCGCGGCCGGTGCCGCGCTGTGTACAGGGGGTCACTTGTTTTCGATGCTGCCGATGTGATCGATCTGGATGGAGAGGGTGCCGTCCGGGTTGTTGATGAACCGGATGATGTCCGGATCGCTCAGGTATTCGGCGGGCACGGTCAGCTCGATGCCGGTGTCGGTCTTGATGCGGTGGGTGCGGGTGGTTCGGGCCGCGTAGGCGGGCTCCACCCGCACCTGCTCGGGCAGGCCGGCCTGCCGCACCCGCTCCTGAAACTCCTGCATCAGGGGCTCAGGGTCGTCCAGCTCGGCAAACACCTCCCGGGCCGCCTCCATGGGTACGAACTCCTCCCGGGTCTGGCCCTGCTGGCTCAGGGATGCTTTCACCCTGGCGGCAGCCTGCACCGGGTCCTGACCCTGCTCAGCGGCCAGTTCCACCGCGATCTGCTGCACCGCCTTCACCGTCTCCTTGGCGGAGGGGGCGGCGTCGCACTGCAGCACCGCCTGCCGCAGCAGCTCGAAGGGCTGGCGGTCCACACTGCGCTTCTTCTCGGTGTACTGCACCGCGAAGCTGAACCGGTCTGTTACAGCCCAGCTGTCCAGCCGCTGGGTGCCGCCGGGCAGAATGGAGTGGTAGCGCATGAGCTGGTTGGACAGCACGCCCTCCTGGGTCACCGCCTGATGGGTCCAGCAGGTGCGGTGGCTCATCAGCAGCAGGGCCACATAGCTGCGCTCGTCCTTTGTGAACTGCACCACCGCCAGGTCGGCGGCCTCGGCCTTGTCCAGCTGGCGGAAGGAGTCGTAACAGGCCTCGCCCACAATGGCCGCAAACTCGGTAAAGGGGATCTCGCCGATGTTGTACCGCTGCAGGGTGGCGGCAAAGCCGCTGTCGTTCCAGAACTGGCCCTCCCGGGCGGCAGGGTCGGCCAAAATGCGGTCGATGTGCTTTTCCAGCAGGTCCCGGGCCTCGGGGGCGTCAATGAGGGGCATCTCCTTCTGGCTGATAACACACAGGTCGGCGGTGCCGTCCATGATGTGCAGGACCGCCTTTTCCACAAAGATCATAACAGGGCATACCTCGTTTTCATTTTTCAGGGTCTTGCCGGTACAGCCGGCCTGACCATTGTACCATGCCAGCGCGGTGTGCGCCAGTGCTCCAGTTATGAAACAATGGAAAAATCCCATGTGAACGATAGCTTCAAAATGTTGCTTAAGGCAGGGGGGCACGGTATAATTTTAAACGTATAATAAATAAGTCCCGAAAAGGGGCCTGCAATACAAGGATGGAATACACAAGGCCGCACGGCCGCCATGCGCCGCATGGTCGAGAAAGGAGCGTTCCACCCCTGCCATGAAAAACAAATTGGATCCGGAACAAAAGTTTCACGTTACGACCTATCTGGCGGCAACGCTGGGGTTCAACCTGCTGGCGTTTTTGGTGTCGCCCCATACGGGGGATGTGTTCTGGCTGTGCTGGGCCTTTACCACACTGGCCTGCGGCATCCGGCTGGTGAGCCTGCTCAACTGGGTCGCCAGCTCGGACCACGAAGCCCTGAAAATGATCCGCCCCTATTACTGGCTGCAGATCATCGTGGGCACTGCGCTGATCTTCTGGCCCGGTACCACCTACGAGATCGCCATGATCGTACAGGTGAGCCTGCTGGGTGTGTGCGGCCTGGGCGGCTTCATGGGCAGCCCCCGCCATCAGCAGCCGGAACACGGAGATGTGCTTGACCCGATGGACCGGCTGGAGGAGATGGTGGATGAACTGACGGTGGAGGTGAACAGCCCCCGCCTGCAGCGCAGCCTGGCCGAACTGGGGCAGGCATTTGCCATAGCCGACCGGCAGACCCTGGTAAAAGCCGAGCAGGTGGATCAGAACCTGGAGCAGGGCATGGAAGACCTGCGCGCGCTGTGCCATGCGGGCCGCTACGATGCGGCGCAGACGGTCTGCCGGGATCTGCAGCTTCTGCTGGTGCGCCGCGCCGAGCTGGTGAAGCAGGCCCGAAAAAAGCACAAGCAGGCAGATAAAACCAAATAAGGTGTCCTCGGGCGGGGTCCTTCGGCGGGTCGAAGGGCCCTGCTCTTTTTTGGCGCTGTGTGCGGCAAAAGTTTACGATTTGCTCACATTCCACGGTTTGACAGTGTACAGAGGGGCGGTGTATTATGATACAAGTGATTTTATGCCGTAAAGAGGCAAAACCGCTTTGCGGCGGCGGGGCAGCGCCCTGCCCGCAATCTACATAAACCACGAGGAGAACCGAGCGATGTCTCTCATTACCAAACTGTTCGGAACCTTTTCCGACAAGGAACTCAAGCGCATCCAGCCCATCACCAACAAGGTGCTGGGCCTGAAACCCAAATACGAAGCCATGACCGACGAGCAGCTCCAGGCGGTGACCCCCGCCCTGAAGGAGCGCCTGGCCGGCGGTGAAACGCTGGACGACATCCTGCCCGACGCCTTTGCCGCCTGCCGCGAGGCCAGCCGCCGGGTGCTGGGCATGGAGCACTTCCCGGTGCAGATCACCGGCGGCATCGTGCTGCACCGCGCCTGCATCGCCGAGATGCAGACCGGCGAGGGCAAGACGCTGGTGGCCACCCTGCCCGTCTACCTGAACGCGCTGACCGGCGAGGGC
>JAFUQL010000222.1 GCA_017472375.1 Oscillospiraceae bacterium
AGGTCAATGAGGACCTGAAACTGAACCTGGAGATCCTCGCCCGCCCGGAGCTGGGCCCCATTCGCTTTGACCCCGAGCCGGGCTACTGGTACGAGGCCTTCGCCACGGGCAGTCTGTCCCGCCGGATGCGCACCGACCTGCTGGAGGTCGAGGAGCGCTCCCGGGGGGCTTATCTGACGTTTTTGCAGGCGGCCAGGCTGGATGAGGAACAGACTGCCCATATGCTCACTGCCCGCCGCCGCCATGCCTGCCTGTGCCAGTATGGACTGCTCACCGGGCCGGGCAAGGTGGAATTTTCCACAAGAAGAGCACTGTTCGGTGAAATTCTTGCTGACCCGGCGGCCCTTTCCGCTTTGCGGGAGCAGACCCGCCGCGACCCAAATCGCCTGATGGCGATCCCGTACCGGGTGTGCCTGGCTTTGCGCAGCCCGCTGCTGCTGGCGGCATTCTGCGCGCTGAAAGGGCTGCGCCCCGGCGGCTGAATGATTTGAACCAAATAAGAGAGGAGTGGTACTCATGCCTGAGATCAGCGTGATCGTGCCTGTATATAAAGTAGAGGAATACCTGAAGCCCTGCGTGGACAGCATCCTGAACCAGACCTTCCACGACTTTGAGCTCATCCTGGTGGACGACGGCAGCCCGGACAACTGCGGCCAGATGTGCGAAGCCTATGCCCGCGTGGACTCCCGTGTGCGGGTCATCCACAAGGAGAACGGCGGCCTGTCCAGCGCCCGCAACGCAGGCATCGAGGTCGCTGCTGCCCCGTACATCGCCTTTGTGGACTCGGACGACTATGTTCGGCCGGAGTATCTGGCCACCCTGCTGGTCACTGCCCGACGCTACGGCGCGGACATCACCATCTGCGGCATCGAGGATGTGAATGAGTGGGGCGAGAGCCTGCCCCTGCCGCTCTATACCCAGGAGTTGGAAGAGAAAGCTGGCCCCGGCATTGAGATGCTGGAGGGCCTGTACACCGAGGCCAATGTCTACTACACCGTGGCGTGGAACAAGCTGTATCGCGCTGAGGTGTGGAAGGAGCTGCGCTACCCGGTGGGACGCATCCACGAGGACGATGCGGTGGCGCACATCCTGCTGTACCAGGCGAAGATGGTGGCCTGCGTGCCCGACCCGCTGTACTGTTACCGTCTGCGCGAGGGCAGCATCTGCCGCACCGATCTGAACCCCGGCCGCTTCGACGGCGTGACCTCGCTGGTGGAGCGCTGCCATTACTTTGCCGAGCAGGGCCTGCCCAAGGAGCTGCAGGATAAGGCGGTGCGCGCCTGCTGGCAGCGCTATCTGGCGCTTTCCTCCCAGGCGAAAAAGCTGGACATCCCGGTGATCTATGAGCGCTGGGTGGAGGAGCAGGGGCGCATGAAGACGGTGCTGCAGGCCGCAAAGGACTGCGACTGTATGAGCGCCCGCGAGAAATTCAGCTGCTGGCGCTGGGGCAAGCTGCCCCTGCTCCGGCCGAAAGAGAGGAACAAGCGATGAAGGTGTTTCTGATCCCGCCGCCGGCGCTGCCGGTGCCTGCGGTCAAGGGCGGTGCGGTGGAAACGCTCATCACCCATCTGCTGGAAGAAAACGAGCTTTGCGGAGAACTGGAGCTGGTGTGTGTCAGTGTTCCGGACCGCGAGGCGGAACGGCGTGCGGAGGGCTACCGCCATGCGACGGTCCACTATGTGCCCACCGTACAGGGCGTACGGCGTAAAGTATGGGGGCCCATGTGCGGCCAGATGCGCCGCATGGGCCAGCCGGCCCCGCTGGACCCTTGGTATGAGAAGGTACGCAAGCTGGTGATGGAGGAGCGCCCTGATCTGGTGATCGTCGAGGGAGGCGACCTGACCGAATCGGCGGCCATCGCCCGCATGGTGGGCCGTGAGCGCACCTGGGCGCATCTGCATATGCAGTTCAAGGCCAACCGCCAGCTGTCCGATATGTACGGCAGTGTGCTGTCCATCAGCCGGTTCGTGGCCGACCAGTGGCAGTCCATGGAGCCCTGCCGCATCCATTTGCTGCCCAACTGTGTGGATGTGAAAAAGTTTACGCACCTGCCTGCTGAGGAGGGTGAGGGCGCCCGTCTGCGCCGGGAGCTGGGCTTTGCCGAAGACGACTTTGTGGTGCTGTACTGCGGCCGCATCTGTGAGGAAAAGGGCGTTCACCGGCTGGTGGAGGCTATGGTGAAGATCGACGACCCGAAGGTGAAGCTGTTGATCATCGGCAGCCCCTTCTTTGCCGCGAAGGACGACAGTCCCTTTTTTGAGCGGATGCGCACCGAGGCCGAGCCGCTGCGGCAGGCAGGCCGCATCCAGTTCACCGGCTATTTGCACAACGACCGACTGCCTGCCTATTACCGGCTGGCGGATCTGGCCTGCTTCCCGGCCATCTGGGAAGAGCCGGCCGGCATCGTGGCCATCGAAGCCATGGCCTGCGGCTGCCCCATTGTGGCCACTGCCAGCGGCGGCATGGGTGAATATCTGACCGGAAGCGGTGCGGCGCTGGTCAGCCGGGACGAGGACTGGCACTATGAGGGCAGTGTCCCTGTGCCTGGAGTGGAGCCGCTGGAGGACCAGCTCGCCCGTATCATCGTGGAGCTGAAGATGGACCCTGAGCACCGGGAGCGCATGGCGCAGGCCGGCATCGAGCGGGCTAAAAAATTCAGCCGGCAGGCCTACTACCGAAATTTTCTTGCGGCGCTGCACAGCGTTGAACTTGAGGATGACGTTCTGTAAATGAGGAGGAATGCCCCATGGGCAAACAGATCAATGTGACACGTTCTTCCATGCCCCCCTTTGAGGAGTATGTGGAGGAGATCCGCTCTCTGTGGGACAGCCGCTGGCTGACCAATATGGGTGAGAAGCACAACCAGCTGGAACAGAAGCTGCAGGAAGTGCTGGGCGGCAAGCGAGTGTCCCTGTTCACCAACGGACACATGGCGCTGGAGCTGGTGCTGCAGGCCATGGGGCTGGAGGGTGAGGTCATCACCACCCCCTTCACCTTTGTGTCCACCACCCACGCCATCGTGCGCGCGGGGCTGACCCCGGTGTTCTGTGACGTGAAGGAGAGCGACGGAACGCTGGATCCGGACAAACTGGAGGCGCTCATTACCCCCCGCACCTGCGCCATCGTGCCGGTGCACGTCTACGGCAACCTGTGCGACGATGAGGCCATCTCCGCCATTGCAAAAAAGCACGGCCTGAAGGTCATCTACGATGCGGCCCATGCCTTCGGGGCCAGCCGCAATGGGGTGGCGGCAGGCGCACTGGGCGACGCAGCCATGTTTAGTTTTCATGCGACCAAGGTGTTCCATACCATCGAGGGCGGCGGCATCTGCTGCGCCGACCCTGCGGTACACCGGACTCTGGATCGTCTGCGTGATTTCGGCATTCTGGATGCGGAACATGTAAGTATGCCTGCCCCCAACGCCAAGATGAACGAGTTCTGCGCGGCCATGGGTCTGTGTAACCTGCGCCGCATGGACGAGGTCATCGCCGCCCGCAAGGAGGCCGCCGTTCGATACATGGAGCGGCTGGAAGGGGTGCCCGGCGTGCACATCCTGCTGCAGAAGGACGAGGCGTTGATCCCCAACTATGCGTATCTGCCGGTGACTTTCGATCCGGAGACATTTGGTGAGGGGCGCAATGATGTGATGAGCCGTCTGGCAGCGGAGCATATTGGATCCCGCAAGTATTTTTATCCGCTGATGTCTGACCTGACCTGCTATCGTGAACAATACGATTCAGCTGCCACGCCGGTGGCGAAGAAGCTGGCGTCGCAGGTGCTCACACTGCCTCTGTTTGAGGAGCTGGGAGCCGAAGGGGCTGACCGTATATGCGACATCGTGCTGAGACATTGATGTAAGGAAGGAGGCTGCCATGCCCCGCGTAAGTATTATCATTTCTGTCTACAACGGTGTGGATTATCTGCCTCGCTGCACCCAGTCTGTTCTGGATCAAACTATGCCGGACTGGGAATGTCTGCTGGTGGATGACGGCAGCCCGGACGGGGTGACGCCGGATCTGTGCGATGAGATCGCGTCCGGTGATCCCCGTTTTGCGGCCTATCACAAGGAGAACGGCGGAGCAGACAGCGGATGGCGATACGGCATTGAACGGGCGAAAGGTGACTGGATCGTCTTTTTGGATCAGGATGACCTGCTGGCTCCATATGCCCTGGAAACCGCACTTCGTGTAGGTGAGGAACATCCTGATTCTATGGTTCTGTGGCACTGGTCGAACCGGCAGGAGGACCTGATCTTGCCGGAGGGCGAGACACCGGTGCGCCGCCGTACCATTGATGAGAGCGCCCGCATGTTTACGGAGAGCCTGATGTACTATGCCTGGGGGCGCTTGTTCTCCCGCAAGATCCTGTGCAAATATGGAGTCAGACCGCCGGAGGGCATCGTATATGGCGGCGATCTGATCTTCTGTATGGAGTACATACGCGCCTGCCTGGCCGAGGGATATAAGGATTATGCGGTCATCCAGTGCCCGCTGTATTTCTATGAGCTGGGCAATAGCCAGAGCGTGACCACCCGGCTGCGCCCCACCTATTGTGATGATGAGCTGGTGACCACAGCCTATCTGCTGCAGGGGTTTGCACCGCCGCTTACGGTCCCGGATGAGGACTTTGGCCGTGTGCTGCACAACTGTATGCGTACCATGGCGGAGGGGTATGCCTATGTGCTTTACCATGAACAGGGCTTGAACAGCGCCCAGCGGCACGCTAAGATCCGCCGTTATTTGGCGCATCCTGCAATGCTCGCTCTGCTGCAGGCATTTGGCGAAAGAAAGCTGTATTCGCCCTACTACTTCTGGCTTCGCCGGGGCTGGTATCGGCCTGCTTGTTTCATTGCCAGATTGAAAGCAGAAAGCAGCAGATGGTATCACCGTGTCTACTGGGCCGGTTGGTGGCTGCACACCGCTTTGCACGGAAAAAAAGAAGAGATCTATCTGTAAATGTGTTCTCAATGAAAAAATTCTCTGCAGCCCTGCGGCATGGCCCGGGGCTGTTTTCTTTTTGCACAGGATATGATATAATCAACTAAATATGGGCAGGTGTGTTTATCGGCCCATGCACGAGACCAAATTCGATGATATAAAGGAAAATGAACGATGGCAAACACACAGAATGAGACCTGGACCACGGTCATCCGCCCCAAGACCGGATGGTTCGACATCGACCTGAAAGAGCTGTGGCAGTACCGGGATCTGGTATGGATGTTCGTGAAACGCAACTTCACCGTGCTGTACAAGCAGACCATTTTGGGCCCTGCGTGGATCCTGCTGAACCCGCTGCTGACCACCGTTATGTTCAATCTGGTGTTCGGCGGCATCGCCGGCATCCCCACCGACGGTGTGCCCAGTTTCCTGTTCTACATGGCGGGCAACACCGTGTGGACTCTGTTTTCCAGCTGCATCAACAACACCGCCAACACCTTCGTGACCAATGCGGCGGTGATGGGCAAGGTGTACTTCCCCCGGCTGACGGTGCCTATCTCGCAGGTGTTCACCTCCCTGATCAACTTCGGCATCCAGCTGGCCATGTTCCTGTGTTTCTGGGCTTTCTACGCCATTACCCAGCCGGGCAGCGTGCATATGACCGCCTGGATGCTGTTCATGCCGGTGGTGCTGCTGGAGGTGCTGATGCTGGGTCTGGGCGTGGGCATCATCGTGTCCAGCCTGACCACCAAGTACCGTGACCTGGCCATCGCCGTCACCTTCGGCGTGCAGCTCTGGATGTATGCCACCCCTGTGGTGTACCCCATGAGCAGCCTGGCCACCAGCCCCCGCATGGCCTTTCTGGTCAACCTGAACCCTGTCACCCATCTGGTGGAGGTCTCCCGGCTGGCGCTGCTGGGTACCGGCACCGTGACCCTGTGGGGTCAGGTGTACACCGCAGTCTGCACGCTGGTACTGCTGGCGGTGGGCGTGGTGCTGTTCAGCCGCATTGAAAAGACCTTTATGGACACCGTGTAAGGGGAGGGCAGAGCAATGAGCAACGCAAGCGAGAGCCGTACCCCTGTCATTCAGGTGAACGGCCTGAAAAAGAAATACAAGCTGGGCCAGATCGGTGGCGGCACCCTGACCGCCGACCTGCAGAGCTGGTGGGCCCGCATCCGCGGCAAGGAGGACCCCAACCTGATCATCGGCACCGACACCCGGCTGTTTGGCACCACCTTCATGGCGCTGAACGGCATCGACCTGACCGTCTACAAGGGCGAGGCGCTGGGCATCATCGGCCGCAACGGCGCGGGCAAGTCCACCTTTTTGAAGATCCTGTCCCGCATCACCGCCCCCACCGAGGGCGAGATCAAGCTGAACGGCCGGGTGGCCAGTATGCTGGAGGTGGGCACCGGCTTCAACAACGAGATGACCGGCCGGGAGAACATCTATATGAACGGTGCCATTCTGGGTATGACCCGCGCCGAGGTGGACTCCAAGATCGATCAGATCATCGAGTTCTCCGAGTGCGGTGAGTTCATCGACACCCCGGTAAAGCGGTATTCCAGCGGTATGTTCGTCAAGCTGGCCTTTGCTGTGGCCGCCCATTTGGACAGTGAGATCATGGTCATGGATGAGGTCCTGGCTGTGGGCGATATGAAGTTCCAGCAGAAGTGTCTGGGCAAGATGAGCGACGTGGCCGGCCAGGAGGGCCGCACGGTCCTCTACGTCAGCCACAACATGAGCACCATCCGTCAGCTCTGCACCCGCTGCATCGTGCTGGACAAGGGCCGCATCATCTACGACGGCGATGTGGAAAAGGCCATTGCCATTTACATGGACACCACCGACGTGAACGTGGTGAACTACGACCTGACCGCCGTGGGCCGCCAGGTACCCAGCGCCGGCCGCCGGCTGTTCGTGGAGCGGCTGCGCTTTCTGGATAAGGAAAGCAGTGTGTTCGGCAACAACGAGCCCATGCGGGTGGAGATCACCTGGAGGGCCAACGAGCCCTTCGACGGCGTGAACATGAAGCTGAATATGCACTACCGGGACGGCAGCCCTGTGGGCATCACCCACCCGGTGGATCTGGGTGCCGCCGAGCCCGGAAAGACCTACCGCACCGTGTTCAGCTTTGACCCCAGTCTGCTGGGCGAGGGGCAGTACTTCTTCTTCCTCGACGTGTTCGAGAAGGCGCTGACCAGTCCGGTCTGTCTGGACAAGCCCAATGTGGAGTTCCACTTTGAGGTGACCAACACCGACATGACCATGCCCGAATGGCCCACCGGCTGGGGCCGCATCCACTTCCCGCCGGTAAAGGTCGAGGGCAGGGAGGCCGAATAAACCATGAAAAAGCTGTTTCTGTGCGGCACCCAGTACCATGTGCTCAGCGCATCGGCCCGGGTGCTGAACGGCGAGTGCGAGGCCGACATCGGCCTGTCCGAGAGCATCCCCGGCCGGCAGGCGCTGGCCGAACGCCTGAAAAAGAGCGGGCTGTTCGGGCAGGTGTTCACCCCGGCCGACCGCAGCTGGCCTGCCCCCGCAAAAACCACCGGTTTTCTGTTCCGGCAGCGTCAGCGCATCGGCGTGCGGCGCGCCGGCTGGCGGGTGAAGCCCGCCGACTACGACGAGGTCGTGGTCTACAACGACTGGACGCCCTTCGGCCGCTGGCTGCAGGACTGCAAGGCTCCCTATGTGCTGGGCGAGGACACCCGGAACTTTTTGTTCCAGCCCCATGTGCATCTGGACGCCGCCCGTGCCGAGCCGGACTACGCCCGGCGGCTGGCGAAAGGGGAGGGTTACTTCTACTGGGGCGACTATCCGGGCGTGACCGCCGTGGAGGTGACCGACCCGCAGGTAGCCGTCTACCACCATGAAAAGCTGCGTGTGTTCGACCTTTTGGGCACGCTGGATGGCTTTGACCGGGAGAAGAAGGCACGCCTGCGGCAGGTGTTCGTGCAGCAGGAACTGCCCGAAAGCGACGAGCCGGTGTGCCTGCTGATGCCCCGCAGTTTCTATGTGGACGGCGAACTGCCCTCGCAGGAGGTGCAGGATCGTCTGGTGAAGGACACCGCCGAGCGCTACGCCAAGGGCTACCGGCTGTTCATCAAGACTCACCCCCGGGACACCACCGACTATGAGGCGCTGTTCCCGGATGCGGTGGTGCTGGACCGGTTCATGCCCTCGGAGCTGCTGGACTACTGCTTTGAGGTGCGGTTCGCCCGCGCCGTGGGCCTGCGCACCGCCTCGGTGCGGAATTTGCGCTGTGCCGACGAAAAGATCTGCCTTGAGGACGAATACATGGCCCCCTATGAGAATGGGCTGGCCTGAACATCACAACGACGAAAACGAGGTCGATATTATGAAGATCATTGGCGTCATCCCCGCCCGCTACCAGTCCTCCCGCTTCCCCGGCAAGCCGCTGGCCGACATCTGCGGCCGCCCCATGATCTGGTGGGTCTACCGCCAGGCTCTCAAGGTGGAGCAGTTCGCGGATGTGTTCGTAGCCACCGACGACGAGCGCATCCAGGCTGTCTGCGAACAGTACGGTATGAAGGTGGTCATGACCAGCTCCGAGCATCCCACCGGCTCCGACCGTGTGGCCGAGGTGGCCTCCAAGGTGGAGGGCGACCTGTTCATCAACATCCAGGGTGATGAGCCCCTGATGGAGCCTGAGATGGTCCGGCAGGTCATCCGCCTGTTCGATGACCCCGAGGTCTACTTTGGCAGTTTGAAAAAGAAGGTCACCGACCCGGCGGTCATCGCCGCCGACAGCACCGTGAAGGTGGTCACCGACGATCTGAACAACGCCATGTACTTCAGCCGCAACCCCATCCCCAGCGGCCTGAAGGACACCGACCATGTGGACGTGTACAAGCACGTGGGCATCTACGCCTACAAGCGGGACTTCCTGCTGAAGTTCGGCGCCATGCCCCAGAGCAGCCTGGAGCTGGCCGAGTGCGTGGAGCCTCTGCGCGCCATGCAGGCCGGTTACAAGATGCGCTTCACCGAGACCGAGTATGAGAACATCAGCGTGGATTACCCCGAACATCTGGAACAGGTGATCGCGGAGATCCGCCGTCTGGGGCTGGACAAGACCATCGACGGCTGATACAATGGGCTGACCCCGCCCCGGCGGGGCAGCCCCAGCGCCCGGAGCCTGCACGGCGCACAGGCTCCGTGGATACACAGGGCGGTGTCTCCGCCCGCGTACCCGCCGGGACACGGCCGGGTGCGGCGCCATCAGGAGGTACCCTATGAACAGCAACATTCAACTGCTCGACTGCACCCTGCGGGACGGCGGCTATCTGGTGGACACCATGTTCGGTGAGACCTTCATCAAGGGTTTCACCCGCAGCATGACCGATGCCGGCGTGGACGTGGTGGAGGTGGGCTTTCTGAAGGATGAGCCCCATCGGCCGGGCAGCACCGTTTACAACAACGCCGCCCAGATCCGACCCTTCCTGCCCGCCGAGCGGCCCGAGGGGGTCAGCTATGTGTGTCTGGCGGACTACAGCCGCTACAGCATCGAGAATCTGGACGAGTACGACGGCACCAGCATCGACGGCGTGCGCGCCTGCTTCTTCCGCAAGGAGCGCAAGGACGTGATCGCCTTCTGCCGTGAGGCCAAGCGCAAGGGCTACAAGGTCTATGTGCAGCCGGTGGACATCCTGGGCTACTCCGACGAGGAGCTGCTGGATCTGATCCACGACGTGAACGAGGTCATGCCCTATGCCTTCTCCACCGTGGACACCTTCGGCAGCATGTACCCGGAGGATCTGCCCCGCATCTTTAAGATGATCCACGAGAACCTGGCCCCCGGCGTGCGGCTGGGCTTCCACAGCCACAACAACCTGCAGATGAGCTTTGCCCTCTCGCAGGAGTTCATCCGCATGGCCAGCGGCCTGCGGGACATCACGGTGGACGCCACCCTCTGCGGTATGGGCCGCGGCGCGGGCAACACCAACACCGAACTGGTGGCCAGCTACCTGAACACCCACTGGAACAAGCAGTACGACATGGACGTGCTGCTGGACGCGGTGGACAACTACATGGAGAGCATGCGCAGCCGCTGCACCTGGGGCTATTCGGTGCCCTACTTCCTGGCCGGCGTGTACAGCGCCCATGTCCACAACATCACCTACCTGTCCGACAAGCCCAGCGTGCGGGCAAAGGACATGCGCTTCGTGCTGGAGCAGCTTGCCCCGGACACCCGCAAGCGCTATGAGTACGACGTGGTGGATATGCTGTACAACAACCGTCTGGCCAGCACCGGCGACGACAGCGACAGTCTTGCCGCCTTTGCCGCTGCGGTCAAGGGCCGCAGCGTGCTGCTGGTGATGCCCGGCCCCACCAGCCGCACCCACGCCGGTCAGATCGAGGCGTGGCGCAAACAGAACGATGCACTGACCATTCTGGTGAACCAATTGCCCGAAAAGGGGCAGCCCCTGCCAGACATGGTGTTCTTCTCCAACCCCATCCGCTACGACTACTGGCGTAATGACCCCCGCTTTGCACAGGTGCAGAAGGTCTTTACCTCCAACCTGAACCGCCCCGCCCGGGAGGATCAGTGGGTGGTGAACATCGCCCCGCTGCTGCGCCCCGGCTTCAAGTACGCGGACAACGCGGCCCTGCTGCTGCTGGCGCTGCTGGATGGCTGCGAGCCTGCGGCCATCGGTCTGGCGGGCCTGGACGGCTACGACACCGCCGCCGCAACTTCACTGACCAGAACATGGAGCGCCGCTTTGATGCGGAGCAGGCCGAGGAGATCAACCGGGGCATCGCTGCTCCGCTGGCCGACTTTGCCGCCCGCCATAAGGGCGTGCTGCCCGTGTTCGTGACCCCCAGCCGGTTCGAGGCGGTGCTGAAATGAGCCGCGCACAGGACAAGCCCGCCCTGCGGGATCTGCCTGACATCCGCCTGCTGGTGCTGGACGTGGACGGCACCCTGACGGACGGGCGCATCGCCATGGGGGACGAGGGTGAGGTGTGCAAATTCTTCTCGGTGAAGGACGGCCTCGGCATCCAGATGCTGGCCGCCGCGGGCATCCGCCTGGCGGTCATCACCGGCCGGCGCAGCCGCATCGTGGAGCGGCGGGTGGCCGAGCTGCCCATCGATCACCTGGTGCAGGGCTGCTCCAACAAGCCCGCCGCCCTGAAGGAGCTGTGTGTCGGGCTGGGCATCCCTCTGGCCGAGACGGCCTTCATGGGGGATGACCTGAACGATCTGGCGGCCATGGCGCTGTGCGGTCTGTCCGCCTGCCCGGCGGACGCCGCCCGGGACGTGTGGAATGCCGCCGACTATGTGGCCGACGCCGAGGGCGGCCGGGGCGCGGTGCGTGCCTTTGCTGAGGACTATCTGCGGGCGAAGGGCCTGTGGGCAGACGCCGCCCGCCGCCGTTTCGGCGCCGAGGTGGAGGACTGACCTCCGGGAAATTGAGGAACAAGTGTCAGCCCGAGGGCCGTATGTGCGGTCTTCGGGCTGATTTTTGCATTTTGCGGGCGAATGGAGAGAAAGACGGAGAAATCCACACCCGGAGTATGCTATAATGGGTGAAACAACAAGACGGCGATGGGGGTTCGGCCTGTCCATCCCGGAAAGGGTTTGGTGATACCATGATGTTGCAAGGCTTCCTGCTGGTGCTGTGTATGGCGCTGTTCTGCGGGGCGATGTGGCAGTTCGTGCAGCATGTGCGCCATCAGGGCGAGGCGACCAGCCGCACCGCGGTGCTGGGCGTGCTGCTGTTTTATCTGGGGGTGCTGGCCGTCCGGCTGGCGGCGAACCTCTATCTGATCGGTCTGCCGGCGGGGGATCCGAACCATCTGCCCCTGAACGGTTGGGAGGCCGTGATGGACAGTGCGGTGCACGCCATGCAGACCTTCAGCACCGACGAGGACTACACCCTCTATCTGACCACCGCCAAGGAGCTTTGCCTGGCCATCACCGGCTCGCAGCTGGCTGCCGACCTGCTGGGTGGTTTTTTGGCGGTGCAGAATCTGCTGGCTCCGGTGGTGGGCGGCGCCATCCTGCTGAGCCTGCTCAGCAACCTGTTTCCCGGGCTGAAGCTGTTCTTCCAGCGTGGGCGGGTCAAGTTCGTATTCTCTGAGCTGAACGAGCGCTCGGTGCTGCTGGCCGAGGCCCTGCGCCGGTATGAGGGCAGTCTGGGCCTGGTGGGCGAGGAGAAGGTGAGCGGCCCAAAATGCATCGTGTTCACCGACGCCTATGTGGACCTGGAAAACGAGCAGCGGGCTGAGCTGCTCCAGCGGGCCCGCGCGGTGGGCGCCATCTGCCTGGAGGAGGACGTGACCTCCCTGAAGCTGCGGGGTACCAAGCGGGTGCTGTACTTCCTGATGGACGAGGAGGAGCGGGCCAACCTGGACACTGCCATCGCCCTGGCCGAGAAGATCGACGAGCTGTGCGCGGAGACCGACGGTGTGGATGTGCTGCTCTTCTCCCGAGATGCCAACGCCAGCAGTGTGGCCGCCCGCCTGCAGGACAAGCACAACAAGCAGGATGGCAGCCGGGCCCGGCTGGTCATCAAGGTGGTGCGGGATCACATGGCCATGGTGTACCGCTTGCTGGAGGACCGCCCGCTGTTTCTGCCCTTGCTGGACCCGGAGGCGGAGCGGAAGATCTCGCTGCTGGTGCTGGGAGACGGCCCTGCCAGCCGTGAGATGATCCGGGCGGCCTACTGGTGCGGCCAGGTGCTGGATGCCGACGGCAGCAATGTGCCGCTGGAGATCCATGTGGCGGCCCCCGGCGGCTGTGACGACCTGCGGAGCGAGCTGGCCATGGCCATGCCCGGTGTGCGCATGGACGGCACCGACCCCTATGCGGCCATTTATTTCTACGACTGCGGCGTGCGCGGTGCGGGGCTGGAGAAGCTCTTCCGGGAGACCCCCGCGCTGGAGGGCTGCAACTATGTGTTCTGTGCACTGGAGGGCGACTCGCTGAATATGGACGTGGCCCTGTGGCTGCGCCGCCGCTACGACCTGATCCACCTCACCGGCCGCAGGGGCCGCACCTTTATCCACTACATGGTGGAGGATCACTATCTGTGCAGCGATCAGAATGCCAGCAATGCTTCCGGTGACTGGAAGGGCTGTGTGGCCTTTGGCAGCCTGCGTGACCGATACAGCGTGGACAACGTATTCGTGCCGGTGCTGGAGCACAATGCCTATGAGGTGAACAAGCACCACGGCCCGGACGACTGGCGCAAGTTCCAGCAGAACGAATACAAGCGGCTGTCCTCGGTGGCCAATGTGGTGCATTCCCGCAGCAAGGTGTTCTCCCGGATGCCGGAGGCCTTCTCGGTGGACGAGACCGGCGCCCTGCATCTGAACTGGGACGACGAGGCGATGCGCGCCGGGGTGACCCGGGATGCGGCGCTGGCTTGCCTGGAGCACCGCCGCTGGAATGCCTACACCATCTCCATCGGCTTCCGCTGCCCCACCTGGGATGAACTGAACGCTTATATGGCCGGCACCGATGCCAAGAGCGAGGCTCTGCGGCTGCATCCCTGCCTGGTGGAGAGCCATCCCGGCAAATGGCACATCCGGCAAAGCCTGGGCGAGGGCGACTGGCAGGGCGAGTGGGCTTTTGAGCAGGTGACTGACCGGGACGAGCTGGACAATTTCTCCCTGCGGTTCAACCAGCTTCTGCGCAGCCGCTACCCCGATGCATGGCAGGAGGTGCTGGACCATGAAGCTCAGGTGGCCGCTGTGATCGCCGGGCACCTGAACGAGGACGGAACGGTGGTCGAGATGTTCGCCTGCCGCGATGCCCTGTGTGCCGAGGCCGGCATCAGTTACCGGGCGGCCGAGCTGGCTGTGCCGACCGACTATAAGCGCTGGGATTACGATATGCTGATAAACATTCCCGAGTTCGCGCGGGCGATCCCGGTCCCGACGGCGCAAGCCCGCTGACCCCGGCAGAAAAGGAGCGTACATGAACAGGAACGACTACACCCCCAAGCCCATGGACACCGCCGATGTGGCGCTGTCCCCCGAGATCCTGGAGCTGGGCGAGCTGCTGGCGCGCAACACCCACGAGGTATGGGCCGCCGGCCGCATTCAGGACGGCTGGACCTACGGGCCGGTGCGGGACGATGCGAAGCGCCATCACCCCTGCATCATCCCCTATGAGGAGTTGAGCGAGGAGGAGAAGGATTACGATCGCCGCACCGCCGGCGAGACCCTGAAGCTCATCCTGAAGCTGGGCTTTAAGATCACCCGCGAATGACCCACATTGAATAAAAAACAAGCAGGCAGCCGAAAGGAGCGAAGTACCGCCCGTTCGGCTGCCTGTTTGCACAGACGGAAGAAAATTTTGACAAAAAAGGATTTGCAACCGCCCGCCGGACATGATACACTTTGAGACGAGCAGTGTATGCTGCGCCGAGAGACCCACCCCGGGGCAGACGTGTGCCCCTTTCCCTGCGAGGTTGAGAAGCATGATCAAAAAATGGACCGTCACCATGCCCACCCCCACCGGCCCCCACCGCCGGCGGGCCTACGTTTACCTGCCCACCACCTACAAAACGCAGCCCGACCGCCGGTACCCGGTGCTGTATATGTTCGATGGGCACAACGTGTTCTTCGATGCGGATGCCACCTACGGCACCAGCTGGAAGCTGGGCGAGTATCTGGACTATTCCGAAACGCAGATCATCGTGGCGGCGGTGGAGTGTGACCGCACCCCCACCAACGGGCGGCTGAGCGAGTATTCCCCCTACGACTTCTGGGCGCCGGAGTTTGGCTCGGTGAAGGGCCGCGGCCGGCAGACCATGGAGTGGTTCGTGCGGGGCTTCAAGCCGGTGATCGACCGCCATTTCCGCACTCTGCGCGGGCGTGAGAACACCTTCATCGCCGGCAGCAGCATGGGCGGCCTGATGAGCCTGTACGCGGTCACCGCTTACAACAAGGTGTTCAGCCGGGCGGCGGCGCTGTCGCCCAGCCTGTTCGTGCAGCCCCGCCGGCTGGAGAATCTGGTGCGCGGTGCAGCCCTCAACCCGGATACCCATGTGTACATGGACTACGGCGAGCGGGAATTCGACAGCTGGGGCGAGGGCCGCAGCCGTGAGCGGTTCGGCCGTATGAGTCAGGCGCTGCTGGACCGCCGGGTGCTGCTGACTACCCGCATCGTGCCCGACGGTGACCACAGCGAGGCCAGCTGGGACAAGCAGGCCCCCTACTTCATCGGTGCGCTCACCTACGGCCGCGAGGACATCGACCCCTGATGCAGACACCGCCCCGGCGGGGCGCCCGGCCACCGGGCTGCCCTGCCGGGGTTTTGCGTTTGACCTGAGGGCCGGTGTGTCCGGCAGAGGGGCGGGGTGCGTGCGGAACATGCCTGCAAAAAGGGGCAAGCGTGCCTGCCGCCCTTGACAAATGTACCGAAAGCAATCAAAATAAAATTATAGAATGTTTCTCAAAAGCGCACGCAGAGCGGCGCATTTGAATGAGACCGACTGGAGGCAAGGACAATGAGTGACCTGCGAGCGAAGTACCCTGTCAATCTGGATCCGGAGGGGCTGGTGCCCAAGATCCGCAATTTTGCCCTGGATATGGACGGCACCGTCTACCTGGATGAGACATGGATCGACGGTGCGAAGGAGTTTCTGGCCCAGATCGAGGCGACCGGCCGGAAATACTGCTTCATGACCAACAACTCTTCCAAGAATGCCATGGTGTATGTGGAGAAGCTGCACCGCATGGGCCTGGACATTGACCCGGATACCCAGCTGGTCACCTCGGGCCATGCCACAGTGGCCTACCTGAAGAAGCACTTCCCCGGCAAAAAGATCTATCTGTTCGGCAACCAGGTGCTGAAAGACGAGTTCACCGACCGGGGCATCCTGCTGGAGGAGGACGACCCCGATGTGGTGGTCACCGCCTTCCACACCACCTTCGATTACAAGGACCTGTGCAAGCTGTGCGACTTTGTGCGGGAGGGCCGTCCCTTCATCGGGACCCACCCCGACTACAACTGCCCCACCAAGACCGGCTTTATTCCGGACATCGGCTCTCTGCACGCCTACATCCACGCCTCCACCGGCCGTATGCCGGATTACATCGTGGGCAAGCCCAACAAGGAGATCATTGAGTACGCGCTGGAAGTTCTGGGCGGCGAGGCCTCCGACACTGCTGTGGTGGGCGACCGTCTGTACACCGATGTGAAATCCGGTGTCAACAACGGGCTGTACGGCATTTTTGTGCTGAGCGGCGAGGCTCAGCTCGTGGATCTGCCCGATTCTGATGTGCAGCCCCATCTGATCTTTGATTCGGTCAAGGAGATCATCCCCCTGCTGTAACGGCGCAGGCCGTTTGCGGGCGCGGAGAACGCTTTGGCGTTCCCCGCGCCTTTTTCATTTGGCTCTGCTTTTTGTATTTTTGTTTCAAATGTTGTTGGAACAACAAACACGGAGCGGGTTTTGTGGTATTGTTTTTACAGAGAGAACGAGCCGGTGCGGCAAGGCCCGCACCCTGTGGATAAAGAAAGGATGCTAAGCTATGAAGATCACCAACGACATCCGCTACATCGGCGTGAACGACCACGCCATCGACCTGTTTGAGGGTCAGTACGAGGTCCCCAACGGCATGGCCTACAACTCCTACGTCATTCTGGACGAGCAGGTGGCAGTGTTCGACACTGTGGACGCCAATTTCGGCGAGGAGTGGATGGAGAAGCTGGCCGCTGTGCTGGAGGGCCGCACTCCCGATTACCTGATCGTCCAGCACATGGAGCCGGACCATTCCTCCAACATCACTCGCTTTGCACAGGTCTATCCCGGTGCGAAGATCGTGGCTTCTGCCAAGGCTTTCACCATGATGAAGCAGTTCTTCGGCGAGGATTACCCCGACCGCCGCATGGTGGTGGGCGAGGGCGACACCCTGAGCCTGGGCCGCCATGAGCTGGTGTTCGTCACCGCGCCCATGGTGCACTGGCCTGAGGTCATCGTCACCTACGATCGCACCGACAAGGTGCTGTTCAGCGCGGACGCCTTCGGCAAATTCGGCGCGCTGGACGTGGAGGAGGACTGGGCCTGCGAGGCCCGCCGCTACTATGTGGGCATCGTGGGCAAGTACGGCGCCCCCGTGCAGACCCTGCTGAAGAAGGCAGCCGGGCTGGACATTCAGACCATCTGCCCCCTGCACGGCCCTGTGCTGACCGAGGATCTGGGCTATTATCTGGGCCTGTACAACACCTGGTCGTCCTACGGCGTGGAGACCGAGGGTGTGGTCATCGCCTACACCTCGGTGTACGGCAACACCAAGCAGGCTGCCCTGCAGCTGGCCGCCCTGCTGGAGGCCAGGGGCTGCCCCAAGGTGGCGGTGAACGACCTGGCCCGCTGTGACATGGCCGAGGCCGTGGAGGACGCTTTCCGCTACGGCAAGCTGGTGCTGGCCACCACCACCTACAACGGCGGCATCTTCCCCTTCATGCAGACCTTCATCGACCACCTGACCGAGCACAGCTTCCAGAACCGCACCGTGGGCCTGATCGAGAACGGCAGCTGGGCCCCCACCGCCGCCAAGGTGATGGCCAAGAAACTGGAGGGCTGCAAAAATCTGACCTTCGCCGAGAACGTGGTGAGCATCCGCTCTGCTCTGAATGCCGACAGCACCGCCAAGCTGGAGGCCCTGGCCGACGAGCTGTGCCGCGAGTGGCAGAAATAAGCCTCTGAGCCGAGTACCGTATACCGATCCGTCTTCGCGCCCCCGACCGCTTTTGCGGCCGGGGGCGTTTTTTGCGCATTGCGTATGGGCGGGTGCAGCCTGGGCCATACTGCTGGAAAGAATTTCCGGCCGTATGTCGGAGCACAGAACAGGAGCGCAGTGACGATGACTTATAAAATGGGACGGAACACAGTGCGGGATGTGTGGGGCGGCGTGCACCCGTCCCGGCGGGTGGGAGCGGAGCTGTGTCTGCTGGCAGGGCTGATGCTGGCGGTGGCATATGCCGGCTGGCTGGCCCCCTTTGCCCGCACAGCGGCCGCCGTGCGGGCGGGCACCCTGCGCCTGCATGTGCAGGCCAACTCGGACAGTGCGGCTGACCAGGCGCTGAAGCTGCAGGTGCGGGATGCGGTACTGGAGGCAGCGGGGGAGCTGTTTGGTGCGGCCGGCAGCCGGGAGGAAGCCGAGCGCATGGCCGCTGCGGCCCTGCTGGAGCTCCGCCGCGCCGCTGAGGAGGCAGTGGCGGCGGCAGGGGAGACCTGCCCGGTGACGGTACGGCTCACCGAGCAGTATTTTCCCACCACCCGGTACGAGGGTTTCACCCTGCCGGCGGGGGCCTACCGGGCGGTCCGGGTGGAGCTGGGCGCACACGCAGGCCGCAACTGGTGGTGTGTGCTGTATCCGGGGCTGTGCCTGCCTGCCGGTACGGCCCCGGCGGAATACGGGGATGAGGCCGAACAGGCACTGGTGTTTGGCCAGTACGAGGTGCGCTTTGCGCTGGTGGAGCTGTGGGAGCGGGCGATCTGCCGGGACATTCCTGCCGCGGACGGCATAGAATGAGGCGGGACGGCCGTGGAAAGGCCATGACCGCCCGCTTGATCCAAAGGAGGAATGACCCAATGGCATTGCCCGAATACTATGCGACCCTGCGCCGTGGCTCCACCGGGCCCGACGTATCCATGGTGCAGACCTGGCTCAGCGGTCTGCCCCGCGCCACCTGGCCCTGCCTGCAGAACCTGACCGTGGACGGCAACTACGGCAGCAGCACCGAGCAGGCGGTGCGCTTTTTCCAATCCGGCAGCAACCTGAACCCTGACGGTGTGGTGGGCCGCCAGACCTGGAACGCCCTGTACGCTGCCTATGCCGCCGCCAACGGTGAGGGGGAACAGTACCCCGGCACCGCCATGCGCAGCGGTCACAGCGGCGCCACCGTGCGCAGCGTGCAGGCCCGCCTGAACGCCCGGGGCGCTGCCCTGACGCTGGACGGCAATTACGGCGGCAAGACCGTGAGTGCCGTGCAGACCTTCCAGCGGGCCAGCCGCCTCACCGCCGACGGCGTGGTAGGCCGCCAGACCTGGAATGCCCTGTACGCCGCCACCTGACGGCGCTGCGGATCCCTTCGAGTGCCTGCGGGCCGCCCCATTGCGGGGCGGTCCGCTTTTTTGTGGAAAACAGAGAGGGATCCATCCCATAAATCGGATGATGAAATGGCCATACCGAGCCGGCGGGTGGAAAAGGGGCGCTGCATGCGGTATAATAGACCCGAATACGACACCAAGAGGAAAATCTGCCCCGCAAGGAGGTCGCACCATGCTGAATCTGATCCTCGGCCCGTCCGGCACGGGCAAATCCACCCGGCTCATGGAGGCCATCCGCACCCGTGCCGAGGCAGGCGAGCGGAGCATTCTGCTGGTGCCGGAACAGTTCACCTCCTCCACCGAGGGCCGCATCTACCGGCTTTTGGGGGACGAGCTGTCCGGCATGGTCAGCAGCTACAGCTTCACCAGTCTGGCCGAAGCGCTGCTGGACAACTACGGCGGCGCGGCGGTGCGCACGGTCACCGATGCTGCCCGGGTGGTGCTGGTGCGCCGCGCCGTGAGCGAGCTGGGCCCGAAGATTACCTACTACGCCAAGCACCGGCGCAGCCCGGTGTTTTTGCAAAAGTGTGCCGAGACCCTGAACGAGCTGAAGAGCGCCGGCGTGACCGGCCCGCTGCTGGAGCGGCTGGCCGTTGGCCCTGGGCAGGAGAAATTCCGCGAATTGGCGGCGATCTTCTCTGCCTATGAGGCCATCCTGGCCGGCACCGCCCTCGACCCGGGCGACCGGGTGGCCCTGGCTGCCGAGAAGGCGCGCCGGCACCCGGAGTTCTTTGCGGGGCGGGCGGTGTTCGTGGACGAATTTGATACTTTTGACGCGGCCAAGCAGCAGCTTCTGGCCGCTATGCTGCCTGCTGCACCGCAGGTCACGGTGGCCCTGTGTGCCGACGGCTTGCAGGATCTCGAGAAGGGCATCGGGCTGTTCAGCGGCGCCAAGCAGGTGGCCGCCCGGCTGCAGCGGCTGGCCGCCCGGGAGGGCTGTGCGGTGGCCGCGCCGGTGGTGCTCACCGAAGATCTGCGCCATAAAGAGGCCCCGGGCCTGGCTGCCCTGGCCGAAGCGCTTGCCGATCCCTCCCAGCCCGCCGAGGGCCCCTGGTCCGGCGTGACCCTGTACCGCGCTGCCGACCGTACAGAGGAGGCTCAGGCGGTGGCCGCCGCCATCCAGAAGCTGGCCCGTGCCGGGGCTGAGTACCGCCAGATGGCGGTCATCTGCCGGGATACCGCCGATTACCTGCGGCCGGTGCGCACCGCCTTTGCCCGGGCGGGCATCCCGGTGTTCATCAGCGAGCCCACCACAGCCGAACTGTCTGCCCCGGCTCTGCTGGCCCGGGGCCTGCTGAGCGTGCTGCGCAGCGGCCTGTCCACCGATCGGGTGCTGAATGTGGCCAAGACCGGCCTG
>JAFUQL010000223.1 GCA_017472375.1 Oscillospiraceae bacterium
AAGTTCACCGCGCTGGCCGATGCGCTGGTGGTCAGCCTGTCCGACAGCCCGGACCTGGGGCTGACCGTGCCCGCCAAGGTCGCCAGCTACATGGCCGCCGCCAAGCCCCTGCTGGCCAGCATGGACGGCGAGGGCCGCGCCGCGGTGCAGGCCGCCGGCTGCGGCTGGGCCACCCCCGCCTGCGACGTGGATGCACTGGCTGACAGCATGGCCGCCGCCTGCGCCGCCGACGCTGAGGAGCGCGCCGCCATGGGCCGCCGCGCCTTTGAATGGTACAGCGGCCATTACCGCCGCCGGGAGCTTCTGACCCGGCTGGAGGAGTTTATTCTGGGCGAATAAACGTTTTATTTGCCCCTGATCAAGAGGTACCGATTTTGAAGACACTGGTTCTGATCCCCTGCTACAACGAGGAAGAGAACATCGCCAAGGTCATCCGGCGGCTCACCGAGACCTGCCCGGATGTGGATTATCTGGTCATCAACGACTGCTCCAAAGACCGCAGCGAGGCCATCCTCCGGGAGGGCGGCTACAACTACATCACCCTGCCGGTGAATCTGGGCATCGGCGGCGGCGTACAGTGCGGCTACCGCTACGCCCGCGCCAACGGCTACGACATCGCCGTGCAGATGGATGGCGACGGCCAGCACGACCCCGCCTATCTGCACGCGGTCATCGACCCGGTGGCCCGGGGCGAGCTGGATATGTGCATCGGCAGCCGGTTCATCACCAGGGAGGGCTTCCAGACCAGCGCCCTGCGCCGGTTTGGCATCAACCTGCTCAGTGCGCTGACCCTGCTGCTCACCGGCCTGCGGGTGCGGGACGTGACCAGCGGGTACCGGGCCTGCAGCCGGGAGCTGCTTTGCCACTTTGCCGACCACTACGCCCCTGACTACCCCGAGCCCGAAGCCATCGTGGACGCGGTGCTGTGCGGCTACAAGGTGGGCGAGGCCCCCGTGGTCATGCAGGAGCGTCAGGGCGGTGTGTCCTCCATCCATAGCTTCAAGAGCGCCTATTACATGATCAAGGTCTCCCTGTCGCTGGTCATCCATCGGCTGGGCAGCCACCAGAAGAGAGGAGGCCGCGCATGACCACCAGACTGCAGATCACCCTGCTCATCGGCGCGGTGGTCTACCTGCTGCTTATCTTCCGCCTGCTGAAAAACGGCAAGCTCAGCATCAAGTTCAGCCTGATGTGGCTGGCCTGCGGGGCGGTGCTGGTCCTGTTCGGGATCTGCCCCTATGTGGTGTTCGTGCTGCGGGATCTGATGAACATCCAGATGCCCTCGAATCTGGTGTTCCTGCTGCTGTTCGCCTTTGTGCTGATGGTGCTGCTGACCCTGAGCGTGGCGGTGAGCGACTACGCCGACCGCATCAAGCGCCTGACCCAGGAGCAGGCCATGCTGGAAAAGCGGGTACGGGAGCTGGAAGCCCGCCTGAACGGCACCGAACAGAACGGCGAGTGAACCGCCGATTTACCGCATTTCATCGTCTTTTTTAACGCACATCCCTGTAACAAACACCCCAAGCAAACCTCAAACACCAAGGACACGCCCGGCATTCCCCTTGCCGGGCGTTTTGGCTATCGGGC
>JAFUQL010000224.1 GCA_017472375.1 Oscillospiraceae bacterium
CCGGCCCCCACTGGGAGCTGGAGGGCTGCGACTGGCCCATGCTGGCGCGGCTGCTGCCCGGCCTCTGATCCAACTGCAAACGCAAAAACAGGGCCTCTCCCGGCTGGGAGAGGCCCTGTTCTTTGTTATGCGGGGTACGGCTCACACGGCGTAAAGGGAGGTGAGGGCGATGATCAGCAGCAGGGCCGGGTAGGCCAGGCAGTTGAACACCCGGCTGCCCTTGCCCTTCTGGCCGTTGTAGCCGTGCACCACCAGAAAGCCCATGGGGGTGGCCATCATCAGCGGCGAACCGATGCTGCAGGCCAGCGCCGCCACCGAACCCATCAGGTTCTGATGGGTGGAGTTGGCGCGGAACAGCCACAGCACCGCCGCCACCAGCACCACGCTGGCGCCGTTTTCGACCCGCAGCATGCTGCCCCACACCATGGCCGCGGCGGTGACCGCCAGCTTGATGAGGGTGTTTTTCGCGCTCTTTTCGGCGTAGAGGCTGTAGAACCACAGGGCCGCAAAGGCCAGCACAAGGCCCCACACCGGGTTCTGGCGGCTGAGGTCCAGCACACCGCCGCCCATGGCCAGATCGTAGGGCACCTCGCTGAGCAGCGCCACGCCGGCCACCCGCATCAGATAGCGGGTGCGGTCGGAGGTGCGCTGAAAGCCGTCCACCAGCAAAAAGCAGAAGATGGGCACGGCACAGGTCTCCACGGCCTGCAGCAGCAGGGCGGTGGTGGCGAAGATCATGGCGTCGTCGCTGGCCTCCATCACCTGCAGCAGCTGCTCGATGGTGCGCTGACCAACGCCCAGCATACGGTTCTGGATGATGCCGCGGCCGGCGGCGCCCAGGGTCAGAAAAAGCAGGCCCCAAAAGCGCAGGCCGTTGCGGTCAAGGCCGCGCCGGCGGGCGGGCTGTTTGAGTTGCTCCATGGGGAGTCTCCTTTCGGTGGTAAAAAAGTCGCGTCATGCCGCGTTATGCGGCGGGGGTCAGCACCGCCACGCCCCAGGCGGGCAGGCTCAGGGCGGCGGCATCCTGTGCCACGGGCTCCTCGCCGGTGACCAGGCTCGCCGCCAGGGTCCAGTCGGCGTAGGCGCTCAGATCGACCTGTGCGGGCTCGGCGGAGATGTTCATCAGGATGATGCACTCCTCCTCGCCCCAGGTCTTGCGCTGGGCGCTGACACAGCCGGTGTTGAGGGCCGTCTCGGCGGTGGTGCGGCCGTGGGAGATGGCCGGCAGCGCATTGCGGATGGCGATGGCCTGCCGGTAGTAGTTGTAGACCGAGCCGTCGTCCTCCTTCTGCTGGGCGAGGCCGCCGAACAGGTACGCCTCGGGCAGCTCACACTCGGGCGGGGGCGCGGGGGTGTCGGCGGTGCCGTTCTCATCCCACAGCATGGGCGCCCGGTAGGAGGGGTCGTTGGTGCCGCCGCAGATCATGCCCAGCTCCTCGCCGTAGTAGACGAACACGCTGCCGCTCATGAACAGGTTCATGGCGCCGGCCAGCTTGGTCTTTTCGGCGGTGCGGCCCACGAAGCCGGCGATGCGGCCCACGTCGTGGTTGCTCAGGAAGGGCGCGTCGATGTAATCGGGGTTGCTGCCCAGGTAGGCGGCGTCGGCCTTCTCCAGCGCGGTGGCGTAGGTGCTCACCACGTCGGGCTGGCCTGCGCCCCGCAGCACCGACACGATCTTGCCGTCCACGTTGCCGAAGGCATAGTCAAAGATGCTGGTGATGCCGCTCTTGTAGTAGGTGGTGATGTTGGCGAAGCTGTCCCACACCTCGGCCACAAAGTAGCAGTCCGGGTCAAGGGCCCGGCCGGTGGTCTCGATCCAGTTCAGCACCTCCAGGTTCTTTTCGGCGTTGCCGGACCAGAACTCCTTGGCGGCATCCAGGCGGAAGCCCGCCGCACCCTTCTCCAGCCAGAAGGCCATGATCTGCCGGATCTCCTCCCGCACCGCGGGGTCATCCAGGTTCAGGTCGGGCATGTCGTAGCTGAAGCGGCTCTCATAGTACCAGCCCGCCGCGCCGGTCACCTCGTGGTAGCCGGCGGGGCAGCTCTCGGCCTGCTCAAACAGGTAGTAGTCCACATAGGGGCAGACCGCCGGGTCGGGCTGTGCGCCCGCGGGCAGGCTCTGCAGGTGGGCCACCGCCTCCTTGAACCAGGGGTGCTCGCTGCCGGTGTGGTTCACCACCAGGTCCAGGATGACCCGGATGCCCCGGCTCTCGCAGTCGGCCAGCAGGGCCTCCATGTCCTCCATGGTGCCGTAGGCCGGGTCGATGGCGTAGTAGTCGCTCACGTTGTACTTGTGGTAGCTGGTGCTGGGGTGGATGGGCATCAGCCAGATGCCATTGATGCCCAGCGCCTGCAGCTCGTCCAGCTTGGAGCGCACGCCCTGAAGGTCGCCGATGCCGTCGCCGTTCGAGTCGCAGTAGGAGTAGACGAAGATCTCGTACCAGGTGCGGTACGCATCGTCGGGGCTCTCGCCCAGTGCGCGGATGCGCTCCAGTGCCTGCTCGGTGCCTGCTGCCCCCTGCGAAGAGGCGGCCGCCCCCGACGGATCGGAGACGGCCGCATTGGGGTCTTCACTTGCGGCAGGCGCGCAGCCCGCCAGCAGGACAAAGCTCAGAAGCAGGCACAGCAATCTTGCTGCATGCTTCATCTCATCAACCCTTCACAGCGCCGCTCATGGCTTCCTGATAGAACTTCTGGGTGATGATGAACAGGATGGAGATGGGGATGGCCACCAGCACGGCGCCCGCGCAGAAGCGGGTGAACCAGTTGCCGATGTACTCCATCTCCAGCATACGCCACAGACCGATGGACACGGTGTAGTACTGCGCCTCGGCACGGACGATGATCTTGGCAAAGATGAAGTCCATCCAGGGGCCCATGAAGGCGGTGATGACCTGATACACGATCATC
>JAFUQL010000225.1 GCA_017472375.1 Oscillospiraceae bacterium
CATGCACCCCCGGGTGCAGCCCTGTTTCGGGCTGTGTCCGGGGGTGCGGCTTTTTTATTGGGGCGCCCGAAGGGTGTGCAGTGGCCGTAGCCTTCCCCCTCCGGGGGAAGGTGGCGCGAAGCGCCGGATGAGGGAATGGACTACAGCCTTTATTTCAGGCTCTGCATCCCGTCCCTCATCAGTCACGGCTTACGCCGTGCCAGCTTCCCCCGGAGGGGCGCCCGAAGGGTGTGCAGTGGCTGAAGCCAAAACCGCCGCGGCAAAATTCTCCCAGCGACCAGCGCCCCTCACCCGATCTCCCGGGTGGCCTCCCGCAGCCAGGCGGCTTCGTCCTCGGTCAGCAGCGGCGCGATCTCCCGGTACACCCGGGCGTGGTAGGCGTTCAGCTGCGCCTTCTCCCGGGCCGACAGCGCCTCCGGGTCGATGGCGTCCCGGTCGATGGGCGCCAGGGTCAGGGGCTCGAACTCCAAAAAGTCCCCCCCGGCGGCGCGGCAGAGCATCAGGTTCTCGGTGCGCACACCAAAGGCCCCGGCCTTGTAAAAGCCCGGCTCGTTGGAGGTGACCATACCCGGCTCAAACTCCACCGTGGCGCCCCGCCAGCCCACCCGCACCGGGCCCTCGTGGACGTTCAGCAGGCAGCCCACGCCGTGGCCGGTGCCGTGGTTGTAGTCCAGGCCCTCCGCCCACATGGGGGCGCGGGCGATGGCATCCAGCCCGTGCCCGGTGACCCCGCGCCGGAACTTCGCCCCGCCCAGCGCCAGGTGGCACCGCAGCACCAGGGTGAACATGGCCCGCTCCTCGTCGGTCACCGGGCCCAGCGCCACCGTGCGGGTCACGTCGGTGGTGCCCTCCGCGTACTGGCCGCCGCTGTCCACCAGCAGCAGGCCCCGCGCCTCCAGAGGCGCGTCGCTCTCCGGGGTGGCCGCGTAGTGCACGATGGCCCCGTGGGGCCCGTATCCCGCGATGGTCTCGAAGCTGGGGCCCAGATACCCGGGCTGCTGCGCCCGCAGTGCCTCCAGCATCGCCGCCGCGCTCAGCTCGGTGAGGGGCTCGCGCCCCACCGTCTGTTTCAGCCGATACAGGAACTTGCACAGCGCTGCGCCGTCCTTTTTGTGGGCGGCGCGCATGCCGTCCTGCTCGACGGGGTTCTTCACCGCCTTGGCCGCCTGCACCGGGCTGGGCTCCTCCAGCAGATACATCTCGTCGGGCGCCGAATCCCACAGCAGGACGTTGGCCTGGGCCGGGTCCAGCCACAGCACCGCGTCCTCGGGCAGGCTCTCCGCGTAGTCGTACGCCGCCATGTATTCGTCGACCTCCACCCCGTCGGCGGCCAGGCGCTCCCGCAGGGCGGGGCAAATGGCCTTCTCCTGCACGAACAGCACCGCCCGCTCCTGCTCCACCGCGGCAAAGGCCAGCGCCACCGGGTTGTAGGCCACGTCCGAGCCGCGCAGGTTCAGCAGCCAGGCCACGTCGTCCAGGGCGGGCAAAAGCAGCGCATCCGCGCCTTTTTTTGCCATAATCTGCCGAATGTCGGCCAGTTTTTCGGCCCGGGTGCGCCCTGCCAGGGCCGCGGGCTGCTCCCACACCGGCTCGCAGGAAAGCGCCGGGCGGTCCTTCCACAGTTTGCCCACCAAATTGCAGCAGACGAACAGCTCCTGCCCCTCTGTCAGCACCTCCTCGATGCGCCGGGCCTCGCGGGCGGTCAGCACCTGACCGTCCACCCCCAGCCGCCCGCAGGGGGGCATGTGCTCGGCCAGCCACTGCTCCGGGGTGGGCACCCCGGGCTCGCCCATGCGGAACAGCTCAAAGCCGCTGCCCGCCAGCTGCTCCTCGGCCTGCAGAAAGTACCGCCCGTCGGTCCACAGGCCGGCCGCCTCTGCGGTGACCGCCGCGGTGCCCGCCGACCCGGTGAAGCCGGTCAGCCACGCCCGGCAGGCGAAGTGCTCGCCGGTGTACTCGCTGGCATGGTCGTCCCCGGTGGGCACCAGGTAGCCGATCATCCCGCGTTCAGCCATCAGGCGGCGCAGGGCCTCCAGCCGCTGGGCGGGGGTTTTGAGAAGTTCCTGCATGGTATCGTCTCCTTTCGGGTCAGAGGTGGTCTGCGAACAGCACCCGCAGCGGGGTCCTGGCCAGCGCGCCGCGCCAGTTGGTGTGCCAGGCCACCCAGGCCAGCACCAGGCTCAGCGCCGCGCCGGCGATCACGTCCACCACCGAGTGCTGCTTCAAAAACATGGTGGCCAGGCAGATGCTCAGGCAGGCCGCCGAGTTGACCAGTTTGGCCCACGGGCGGTGTTTGAAGCTCTCGCTGTGGCGCACGGCCAGCTCCACGGCCACGGTGCTGGACACATGGATGGAGGGGCAGACGTTGGTGGGTGTGTCGAAGCCCTGCAGGGCGATGACCAGCCGTGCGGCCCAGTTGTCGGGCTGCACGTCCACCCGCAGGTCCAGGCCGTTGGGCCAGACCAGGTACAGCGCCAGGCAGAAGGTCATGCCGGTGAACATGATGAACGCCAGGTCCAGGAAGGCGTCCTTTTCCCGGAACATGAAGTAGATGAGCGAGCCGGGCATCACCAGAAACCACAGGGCATAGGGCAGGATGAACCACTCGCAGAAGGGGATGAAGTCGTCCAGCGGGCAGGTGATCAGGTAGAAGTCGGTCTGATTGAGCTGCTCCAGGCTGAAAAAGGCGATGAGGTAAAACACAAAGTACAGCATGGCCAGGCTGTGGGGGTTGGCCCGCACCCAGCGCGCCGCGCGGTCGAAGGTTTTCATGGTCATGGGGGTCCTTTCGGGAAGATTCGCCCGGTTTGGGCACAGACTCATTATACGGCCCCCGGCGGCGGGACTCAATACCGTAAAATTCATTCTGTGGGGAAATTTGGGGCAAGGGGAAGCCCGGATCGCGACCAGACGCCTGCCCGTTTCCCCGGCAAGCGCCGCGTTGGACCCCAAAGCCGACCCCGCCGCAGCAAAAGGCTCTCCCGCCTTGCCCCCGCCGAAAATTCGTGTATAATAGAACCATCGGCGCACTTTGCGCCATCACACCGAAAAAGTGAGGTTCCACACCATGCGCATCAAAGCACTGCGGGCGGCGTTTCCCCGCACCCTGCCGGTGATGACCGGCTATCTGTTTCTGGGCATCGCCTTCGGGGTGCTGCTGCGGGAGGCCGGCTTCGGCCCCCTGTGGGCCCTGCTGATGAGCGTGCTGATCTACGCGGGCAGCATGCAGTTCGTGGCGGTGGGGCTGCTCACCGGCCCCTTTGCGCCCCTCACGGCGGCGCTGGTGGCCTTCACGGTCAACGCGCGGCACCTGTTTTACGGGCTGTCCATGCTGGGGCGCTTTTCCGGCCGGGGGGCCCTCAAACCCTACCTGATCTTCGGCCTCACCGACGAGACCTATTCCCTGCTGTGCGCCGGCGAGGCCCCCGAAGGGGTGGACAAGGGCTGGTACGACTTCTTCCTCACCGCGCTGGACCAGCTCTACTGGGTGGCCGGCAGCGTGGCGGGCTGCGTGATGGGCGCGGCCCTGCCCGTCGACTCCACCGGCATCGACTTCGCCATGACGGCGCTGTTCCTGGTGATCTTTGTGGAGCAGTGGGAGAGCGCCCGCAGCCACCTGCCCGCCCTGCTGGGGGTGGGCGCATCGGCGGTGTGCGTGGCGGTGTTCGGGGCCGACGGCTTCATCCCCTTTGCCATGGCGGCCATCTTTGCGGGGCTGACGGCACTGCACGGCCGCCTTGCCCCTCTCACCCAGGCAAACAGCGAGGAGGTGCAGGCATGACCCAGACACAGGCTCTGATCACCATTCTGTGCATCGCGGCGGCCACCCTGCTCACCCGGGCGCTGCCCTTCTGGGTGTTCCGGGGCGAGGCGCCGGCCTTTGTGCGGTATCTGGGCGCGGTGCTGCCGGGTGCGGTCATCGGCATGCTGGTGGTGTACTGCTTCAAGGGGGTCACGCCGCTGGCCTGGCCCCACGCCCTGCCCGAGCTGCTGGCCGGGCTGTATGTGGTGCTGGTGCACCGCTGGAAGCACAACCTGGCGCTGAGCATCGGCGGCGGCACGGCCCTGTACATGCTGCTGGTGCAGGTGGTGTTTGCATAACCGTGGCCCGGCCGGGGCATACTTCCTCCAGACAGGCGGCCCGCAGCCGCCGAAAGGAGGCAAGGGACCATGGAACTCTTCCACAAGATCTGCGTGGTGCTGCTCATCGTGGGCGGCCTGAACTGGGGCCTGGTGGGGCTGTTCAGCTTCGATGCGGTGGGCTGGCTGCTGGGCGGCAGCGCCTCGCTGCTCAGCCGCATCGTGTACACGCTGGTGGGCGCGGCGGCCATCGGGGCCATTCCGGGCCTGTGCGGCATGGGCAGCCGGGGCTGACCGGCCTGCCCGCGCAAATTTTTTCAATTTTTTTCAAAAAAGGCTTGCAATCCCCCGCCCCGCCTGCTATAATAATCAGGCAGTCACTCAGTGGCGCGCAAACAAGGGCGGTTAGCTCAGCTGGTAGAGCACCTGCTTGACGTGCAGGGGGTCAGGGATTCGAGTTCCTTACCGCCCACCAAACCCGGAACGAGAGTTCCGGGTCTTTTTGTTTTATAACGTTGTTTTTTCAATGTGGCATGCGATTGAGGCCACCCTTTTATGGCCTTTGTTTTTGTCCAAATTCGCTCTATTCCACACTAATTTGACCATATCACACCGCAAAAAAAATCCCCTGAACCGCTCACGCAGAGCAGTCCGGGGGATCTCTGTTACTTTTAGGAGCCCTCACGCCGTGCTTCACAC
>JAFUQL010000226.1 GCA_017472375.1 Oscillospiraceae bacterium
AAACGGAGGAACATCCAATGAAAGTTCTGGTCATCAACTGCGGTTCTTCTTCCCTGAAGTACCAGCTGCTGGACATGGAGACCGAGCAGGTCGTGTGCAAGGGCCTGTGCGAGCGCATCGGCGGCGAGGGCAGCTGCATCACCCATCAGGTGGGCGTCAACAAGAACAAGGTCGAGTCTCCCTTCCCCACCCACACTGAGGCGTTTGCCAAGCTGGTGGAGATGATGACTTCCGGCGACGGCAAGGTCATCGAGAGCATCGACGAGATCGACGCCATCGGCCATCGCGGCGTTCACGGCGGCGAGAAGATCCAGAAGAGCTGCCTGGTCACCGACGAGGTCATCAAGACCATCGAGGATCTGGTTCCCCTGGCCCCCCTGCACAACCCCGCCTGCCTGCTGGGCCTGAACGCTGCCAAGGAGGTCTTCGGCGCCGACAAGCCCAACGTGGCCGTGTTCGACACCGCCTTCCACAGCACCATGCCTTCTGAGGCTTACATGTACCCCCTGCCCTACGAGTACTACCAGGACTTCGGCGTCCGCCGCTACGGCTTCCACGGCACCAGCCACAAGTACGTCAGCCTGAAGGCCGCCGAGTACATGGGCCGCGACCCCAAGGATCTGAAGATCATCACCTGCCACCTGGGCAACGGCTCCTCCATCGCCGCTGTGAAGCGCGGTGAGGTGGTGGATACCTCCATGGGTATGACCCCGCTGGCCGGCCTGATGATGGGCACCCGCTGCGGCGACATCGACCCCTCTGTGGTCAACTACCTGAAGTACAGCCTGGGCATCACCGGCCGCGAGCTGGATGAGATCCTGAACAAGAAGTCCGGTCTGGCCGGCGTTTCCGGCGTGCCCAGCGGCGACAAGCGTGACATCGAGGCCGCCGCCAAGGCTGGCGACGAGCGCGCTCTGCTGGCTCAGAAGATGCTGAACTACCAGATCAAGAAGTACATCGGTAGCTACGCCGCCGCTATGGGCGGTATGGACTGCCTGGTCTTCACCGGCGGCATCGGCGAGCACGACGCCTCCCTGCGTGAGGCCGTCTGCCAGGGCATGGAGTTCCTGGGCATCCGCATCCACAAGGCCAAGAACCAGGATTGCCATGGCGATGTCTGCGACATCACCGGCTGGCGCGGCGACGTCTGCGTGCTGGTCATCGCCACCGATGAGGAGCTGATGATCGCCCGCGAGACCAAGCAGGTCGTCGAGGCTCTGTAAGCTTCCGGTCTCCCGGCGCTGACGAAGATCCGGTAAACCATAAGCGGCCCGCGCAACATGCGCGGGCCGCTTTTTTGTGTATGCGCAAAAATGCCGCCCCCGGGTCTTGCCGGGGCGGCGTTTTCTTTATTCGCAGGCGGGCAGGCGGGGGGCCAGCCAGTCCCGCACGGCCAGCAGGTCCGGCAGGCAGGTCTCGCACAGGGCCAGGATCTCATCGGTGGCGGGGGCCAGGTCGGGCACCATCACGGTGACACAGCCCGCCGCATGGCCGGCACGGATGCCGTTGTGGCTGTCCTCCAGAACCAGGCAGTCCCCGGGGGGCAGGCCCAGCATCCGGGCCGCCAGCAGGAACACCTCCGGCTCCGGCTTGCCCCGCTGTACCATCTCGCCGGCGGAGATGGCGGTGAAGTAGCCGGCCACCCCGGCCATCTCCAGATTGCGGCGCACCATGGGCGACCTGGTGCTGCTGCCGATGGCCATGGGGATGCCCCGGGCTTTCAGGAACTCCAGCAGTTCGTCCAGGCCCTTCTTCTTGGGTACCCCGGCGGCCAGCTTGCGCTGCACCACCGCATAGCAGTTACGCATCAGCCGCTCGCCGTCCACGTCCGGGTAGAACTCCCGGATGATCTCCATGGCCCGGGGCCCGTTGGAGCCGCGGATGGCGTCCGCGAAGCCGGGGCGGTTCTCCACCCCCTGCAGGGCGCACACCTCCGGCCAGCTGCCGTAAAACAGCCGCTCGGTATCAAACATCAGGCCATCCATATCAAAAATAACGCCGCGGATCATGGCGCGTTCCTCCTTTGGTGCAAGCACGGGCGGCGGGCCGCCCTCTTTTTCTCATTCTATCACAAAAGCGCCTGCGGCAGAACCGCACTCACAGCCCCAGCGCCGCGGTGATGCCGATGTCCGCCACCACCACCTCGCCGCAGCGGTCGGCGGCCAGCCGGTGGCAGGCCTTGGGCGCGTGGAAGGCCACGGTCAGCTCGGCGCGGGACACGCTGCAGCCCACCGCACCGGTGTCCGCCTCGATGCCGCTGGGCAGATCCAGCGCCACCCGTGCGCCCCGCCCGTGGTGCCGCCATCCCATGGCCTCGGCCGCGCCGCCCCGCAGCACCCCCTTCACGGCGGTGCCGCAGACGGCGTCCACCGACAGCTCGGCCAGCCGCATGAATTCAAGACTCTCCGGGTCGAAGCCGCTGCCGCTCAGGTCCACCATGGGCAAGCCCATCTTCTTCACCAGCCGGTAGTTGGCCATGGCGTCCCAGGTCCCCGGCTCGCCCTCGGCCAGCACCACCAGCACCTGCAGCCCGGCCTTCGCCAGCATCCGGGCCACCACAAAGCCGTCGCCGCCGTTGTTGCCCTTGCCGCACCAGACCGCAGCGGTCTTTGCCCCGGGCCAGCGCTCCCGCAGGATGCGGGCGGCGGCACGGCCGGCGTTCTCCATCATCTGATAGTAGGTCAGACCGGCTTCGTCGGCCAGGTACTCCAGCTCTTTCATGCGGGCCACGGTCACCTCGGCGGGGATGGCTGCCGCCGGGTCGGGCCATGCGCGGTATTCACTCATGGGGGTCCCTCCTGTGGGGCGGCCGCACCGCCCGTTTTCTTGATTTTTCCCTTTTCGGAAAAATAGTTCTGAAACGTGAGCATGTTGACAAATTGGAATTTAGTGATTTTCCA
>JAFUQL010000227.1 GCA_017472375.1 Oscillospiraceae bacterium
ACTACCGCAATCTGATGCTGGCTGCACTGCCCGGCGGCAGCGGGCTGCTCACCGGTGTTCCGCCGGAGGAGGAGGCACGCTACATCGAAGCCGCGCAGACTGTTCCGCAGGCAGAATCCATTCGGGCGATCCAGGCCCTCGGCGGCGCCATGGAGCGGATGAACCGCGGCACCGACCAGCGGATCGAGCTGGAACTGGCACTGTTCAGTCTGACTGAGCCCATACCGGCCGCCGCGCCTGCGCCCCAGCTGGCACAGGCGCCGTTTGTGTCTGCACCGGCGGCGCAGACACCGGTTTCGTCCACCTGGGTACCCCAGGCACCGGCACAGGAAGAGGATCTTCCGCCCTGGGACATCGAGGTCCCTGCGGCGTACATCGCCGAAGCGCCGAAGCCCGCCGCCGAGCCTAAGCCGACCGTGTCCGTGCCCGACGAGGGCGCCGCACCGCTGATGGAGACCCCGTCTGCCGCACCCTCTGATCTGAGCAAAGGCCCCATCCCCTATCCCCAATGGCCGGATGTGGTGCAGGTACTGCTGAACAGTGAGCGCATGAAGGGCGAGCACGCCGTCCTACCCTATTTACGCACCAGCAAGGCATACTTTGATGGCAAGCGCATTCTGATCGACGGCGGCGAGGTGTTCCGGGATTTTCTGCGGGTCAACAAGGATACTCAGAAGCTCATCAAGGATATCATTGAAGAAAAGACCGGTGTGCGCTGCCCGATCGGTCCCTACACGCCGCCTAAGGCTGCTGGGCCTGTGTCCGTCAGCCTTGAGGATACCCTGCAGCAGCTTCAGTCCAAAGGGGTCGCAGTGGTCATCGACGACAAGAAATAAAGCGTTTTGCTGCAAAGCGAATACACTTTACACATACAAAATTCAACGAAACAACAAATTGTTTGGAGGAACCGATCATGAAAGCAAGAATGCCTCAGGGTTACGGCCGCCCCGATGTGAACGCGCTGATGCGCCAGGCCCAGAAGATGCAGGAAGATATGAAGGCCAAGCAGGCCGAGCTGGAGGCCACCGAGTATCAGGGCAGTGCCAGCGGCGGTATGGTGCAGGTCACCATGACCGGCAAGCATCAGGTCACCGCCATCAAGATCAATCCTGACGTTGTGGATCCCGATGACATCGAGATGCTGGAGGATCTGATCGCCGCTGCGGTGAACGATGCGGTGCGCGCTGTGGATGAGGACGCCACGGAGCAGATGGGCAAGCTGACCGGCGGCATGAACATCCCCGGCCTGTAACTCTGGAGGGACTGCATGGGCAACAACGCTGAACCGCTGGAGCGTCTGATCGAGCAGTTCAATCAGTTCCCCGGCGTAGGCCGCAAGGGTGCCACCCGCATGGCTTATCAGGTGCTGAGCATGCAGCCTGCCCAGGCCATGGAGCTGGCCAAAGCCATTCAGGATGCGCACACCCGCCTGCATCGCTGCCGGATCTGCATGAACTACACCGAGCAGGACACCTGCAAAGTGTGCAGTTCTGCCAAGCGCGACCGTTCCATGATCTGTGTGGTGGAGAGCCCCCGGGACATCGTTTCCTTTGAGCGCACCCGGGAATACAATGGCATGTACCATGTGCTGCACGGCCTGATCTCCCCTATGGATGGTGTGACCGCCGATCAGCTCTGCGTAAAGGAGCTGTTGGCCCGCCTGACCGACGGCACTGTGCAGGAGGTCATCATGGCAACCAATCCCACGGTGGAGGGCGAAGCAACGGCCATGTACCTGGCCAAACTCATCAAGCCGCTGGGGGTCAGAGTTTCCCGGCTTGCCTATGGCCTGCCGGTGGGCTCCAGCCTGGAATACGCCGATGAGACCACCCTGTTCCGGGCATTCACCGGCCGCGATGAGCTATAAGCATCCCCGCTGTCGTTGACTTTTCCGGCTTCATATTGTATGATTAGCAATAACCTCGCAGACTGTTCCCATTGGCCGGCCTGCAGGTTTTGGGCCGCTGTGGCGGAATTGGCAGACGCAAGGGACTTAAAATCCCTCGCTGGCAACAGCATACCGGTTCGATCCCGGTCAGCGGCACCATTTGGTTAAAAGCGGGGCGGGCCCGATGTGCCCTGCCCCGCTTTTCTTTTTACTTTTGAAGGGAGGGATCGCCTTGTCATCGGCATCTCCGTTTGCACACCCTAAGCAGCTCACCTCTCGTCAACAGTTCCTGCTGGGCTGCGTGATCGGTGCGGCTGCCTTCCTGCTTTTGTTCGGGTTTGGCCCGCTGGATGTCACCAACGACCTCTGGCTGCGGAGTGGTTTTGTGGAGAAGGATGCCATCCAGCATTACACCGGCTGGCTGTTCTACCGCGAGAGCGCCTTATCCATCCCCTTTGGTACTGCGGAGTCCATCAACTGGCCGCAGGGGCTGAGTATTGCATTCACCGATTCCATCCCGCTGTTTGCCGTGTTCTTCCGCCTGATCGAGGGGATCCTTCCGGCCACTTTCCAGTATTTCGGCCTGTTTGCCTTTCTGTGCTTTGTACTGCAGGGCGGATTTGCCGCGCTGCTGCTGGGGCTGTTCACCCGGTCTGCGGCCGCGCTGGTGCTGGGCTGCCTGCCCTTTGTATTTAGCCCGGTGCTGGTGGAACGTACCTTCCGCCATACTTCGCTGGGAGCACAGTTTTTGATCGTCGCGGCGCTGTATTATTACATTCGGGGCCGGCGTGAAAAGCGCGTATGCTGGCCCGGGCTTTTTGCGGTGAACGTCCTCACCATTGCCCTGCACCCCTATTTTGTTCCCATGACCTACGCCTTCACTGCGGCACTGGTTTTGGGCGTGATGGTGGATACCCGCACTGCTGCTCGTCCTCTGGGCTTTTTGGCCGGCAATTTGGCCGCGACTGTGGCAGCGGGCTGGCTGTTCGGCCTGTTCACCGGCTCCGCCGAGGGCGGAAGTACCGTGGAGTTCGGTTACTTCGGCATGAATCTGAACGCATTGTGGAACCCCATCAGCCGATGGACCACTGTATGGAGCCGTGTCCTGCCGGTTCAAAATCAGGTGCGCGGGAACTATGATGCATTCAATTATCTCGCCCTTGGAATGCTGCTGGCCTGTGTGGCGCTGGCTGTCTGGGCCGTTTTGCATCGGCACGAATCCCTCACAAGCATGCGCTGCCACTGGCCGCTGCTGCTGGTCTGCCTGTGCCTGACCGTGTTTGCCGTCAGCCATGTGGTCACTGCCAATGGTGCGACCCTGTTTACCCTGCCGCTGCCCCATGCACTGGTGCGGCTGGCCACCACCTTCCGCTCCAGCGGGCGGATGTTCTGGCCGGTCTATTATCTCATTTTCACCTGCTGCATCGTGTTCACTTTGCGCCTGAAACCGCAGAAGGCAGCGGCCGGTGCGCTGGCACTGCTGGCTGCCGTACAGCTCTGGGACATCTCCCCTGCGCTGATCGAGCGCGGCAGCGAGATGCGAAATTACCAGGCCGAGTATCCCTCACCGCTGACCAGCTCCTTCTGGGAAGCGGCCGCTGACCGTTATGATCACATCGTATCGCTGGACGAACTGCAGGAAGAACCCCTGCATCTGGCACTTTGGGCGGCGGATCACCATCTGACGACCAACGATCCCTTCGCTGCACGCTGGGATGAGGATGCGCTGGCCGAACAACGCCAGAGCCTCATCGATGCACTGCTGGCCGGGCAGACTGAGCCGGACTGCCTCTATCTCGTCCATGAAGAGGCGCTGTTCCTGGAATTGGCCGATGTGCTGCAGGCGGATGCCTTCTGCGCGCATCTGGAGGGCGGGTGGTATGTCATCGCTCCGGGGCTGGAATACACCGGCACAGATGCGATAGTCTATGGTCCGCAGGGCGAGGGCTTCCCGCTGCACATCAGCGATTACACCGACAGCATCTGGGACAAGGGCGTGCTCGTGCGGGAAGAGCCCTATCAGACACTGCTCTTCCCCGATTGTGCGTTTACCCGCCGCCAGCTGGAGGGCATGACCGCTCTCGCCGCCGATGGCATCGAGTACCCCATTTTGAACGTAGACGACAAAGACGCCGGGTGGCTGATGGTCACCCTTGACATTCCCGATGCCCGCATCCTGCAGGGCAAAGAATTGGAGAGTATCGCATGAGGATCATCAAAGTACGCTGCCTTGTTCCGGTCCGTCTGGATAAATATCTGATGGACCAGTTCCCCACCCTGGGCACAGGCCGCCTGAACAAAGCACTGCGTGAAAACAAGATCAAGCTCAACGGAAAAAAGCAGCCTCTGTCCACCCGTGTGCAGAATGGTGACGAGATCCGGCTGTTCATCCTGGACGAAGTGCTGGACGGCGCGGATGGCAAAGGCACCGTGACCGGCGCCCGCGCTCCTGCACAGGTCGTATATGAGGATGAGCAGCTTCTGATCGTCAACAAGCCTGCGGGTCTGCCCACCCAAGGCCCCAGCGATGAGGACAATCTGGAAAGCCGTGTGGCTCTTACAATGGCCCAAAATGGCCAGAAGGGACAGGCGCCCCAGCTTTGCCATCGGCTGGACACCGGCACCAGCGGTCTGGTGGTGCTGGCCAAGACTGCTGAGGCTGAGGCGCTGATGGGGGCGCTGATCCGGGAGCACCGGGTGCGCAAGCAATACCTGTGTGTCACCTTCGGCAGACCCAAGCCGGAGGCGGATGTGCTGCAGGGCTATCTGGTCAAGGATGCCGACAAGGGCATGGTGTACATCGAGAGCAAAAACCTGCCCGGCTCCCGCCCGGTGCGCACCGAGTACAAGACCATCGCGGTGAGCGGCCGTATGGCATTGCTGCAGGTGGAGCTGGTCACCGGCCGCACCCATCAGATCCGGGCGCACATGGCCAGCATCGGCTGCCCGATCCTGGGTGACAGCAAATACGGCAACAACGCCGCCAACCGGGAACTGAAGCTGAAGTATCAGGCTCTGTGTGCTTATCAGCTTACCTTCCCCGACCTGACCGGCACCGTGCTGGAGGGCATGAGCGGCAAGGTACTGCACTGTGAAAAGCCCTGGTATTACGGCCAGATCCTTGACGGCACTTTGAAATAATTCCCGCGTTCCTTTCGTTTACAGGGCATAAGAAAACAAAGGAGCGATCGGAAATGGACATGGTTTCTCTGCTGAAACAAATGCAGCGCAGTGCGATCCGCCTGACCATCGGCGGTACAGCTCACACCCGTGTGGGCGCTTCCCGGTTCGGCGGCGTGCCGGATGTGCCGGAGGATTTTAACTGGCCCGTCTTTGAGACTGCATCTTTTGATGATGACGAGGTCAAAGCACGTCCGCTGGCCTTTCTTGCACAGATCAACTGCGCCGAGGCAGCAACGCTGGCACCCGATGAGTTTCTTCCTCAAACCGGGATCCTTTCCTTTTTCTATGAGCTGGGCTCCCAGCGCTGGGGATTTGATCCGGCGGATGCCGGCTGTGCCCGGGTGTTCTGGTTTGAGGATGTCGACGCGCTAAAGCCCGCCATGGTGCCTGATGCGCTGCCAGAGGATTTTTGCCTGCCTGCGCTGGATGTGTGTATGCAGAGCGAAGCTTCCCTGCCCGGCTGGGAGGACTTTGCCGCCGCGTACCCGGATACCGGGGACTGGGAGGCATTCGATGCGCTGAGGAGCAGCCTCGGCTGCGAGTGGCCGGCCAACCGCAGTGCCCTGCTCGGCTGGCCCGACGTCATCCAGAACAGCATGACCTTCGAGTGCGAGATGGTAAGCCGCGGCCATTATCTCGGCGGCGGCTCGCAAGGCCTGCCCGAAGCGGATGCGGCCTATGCAAAGACCCACTCGCTGGAGGATTGGCAGCTCCTGTTCCAGCTGGACACGGTGAGCAGCGGCAGTTTCGAACTGATGTTCGGTGACTGCGGCCGGATCTATTTTTACATCCGGCGCGAGGATCTGAAGGAACGTCGTTTTGACAGGGTCTGGCTGATCCTGCAATGCGGTTAAACAACAAACAAAAGTGCGCCTGTGTGATGGATACTCCACACACAGGCGCACTTTTTTATGTTTGCGGATCCGTTTTCAAAAGCGCATCCAGCTCTTCAAAGCTGTACAACTCATTGAGGACCTGGCACAATGCCTTTTTGGAGAGCCGCGGCGGCAGGCCGAGCCGTTTCAGCACGGCAAACCGCACATCCGCACAGCCATTGCTGCCGGACAGCCCCCAGTCGAACAGATCTCCATAGGTGATCTCCCGCCCGGTGCGGGGCCTGCGCTCCCGGCCGCCGGCCGTGAGGAGCGCCTGGCGGATCAGTTCCGCAGGGACACCTCCACCCCGAGCAACCCTTCCTTGCCGGGCTTTTCCTTGCGCGATTCTTTGCCAGGGATAGCCGGCACATAGGCCTGGCTGACATACTTCTCCCCCACAAGGTTGCTGACAAAGTTGCGGATCCGGAACCCGGCGGCATCCGAATCGGTGAGAATGATGACACCGCGCCGGCGGCCCAGCTCCTTTAACAGTTCCTGCTTCTCTTTGTCTTTATAGATCGCAAATCCATCGGTGATCATAATGAGGCCATCCACCAGGCTGCTCAGCTTGGCTGCATCATAACGGCCTTCCACAAGGATCACCTGCTCGATGCGAAGCTTTTCGTTCATCGGCGGCCTCCCATCTCTGCCAGCCGGCAGACGGCGGTCTGCAGCAGGATCTCGTCCTCCACCGGAGAGCTTTTGAGCTTTTCGTCCAGCTCCTGCAGCAGATCCAGGCAGCGGACGAGCTGCCCCATACTGTATCGGCTTGCCGTTTCTGCGGCTTTTCTCAGCCGCCAATCACCGCCTTTGTAGGCAAAATCTTTGAATACCGCCGTATATGCCCGGCCGGAGTTCATACCGCAGCGAACACGGTACATATCAATGTAGGTGTTCATCAGTGCAGCCGCAATGGCGACCGGGTCATTCTGCATCTGCAGCAGTGTATTCAGCTTCCGGCAGGCCAGCTCGGCCCGTCCTCCGGTGATCAGGCGTGCCATCTCAAACACGTCGGCATCCAGATTCTGGGTGCCCGCCTGCTCCACCAGCTCTTTGGTGATCTGGGTGTAGCCTGAGAGTGCCGCCAGCTTATCCACCTCGTTGCTGAGGAGAAACTGATCCTGACCGCTTCGCTCCAGCATAGCGCGGGCCGCATCGGCGGTCAGCTCCGTTTTCAGGGCCTTTGCATGCCTCTGCATTTCCTTTATCATGTCGCCGGGCGTGGGCTGAGCCAACTCGGCGGCAAAACCGATCTTCCCGCACAGGTCGATGAACTGTTTGGCACGCTTGGCCTTTTTGGCTTTGTCGTCCTCAAACACGGTGGTGATCACAAACACCGCATTCTCGGCCGTGGCCAGTGCATCGCACAGCAGCGCAAGGTCCTTGTCGGAATAGGTCGTGGGGCGCAGGCGCGGTAGAAAAACCACACGGCGCGTGCTGAAAAAGGACACCGTTCCGGCAGCCAGCAGGATCTCCTCCACGGCGGGAGTCGGCCCGTCGATGCGGGTCATATCGGGGTCTTCCTCCTCCAGTGCGGCCAGCGCCTTTTGCGCGTGCTGCTGGACCAAATATTCCTCGGTGGAGTAAAAGTAAAACACAGGGCAGCCGCCTGCCAGCGCTTCCTTCAGTTTTTTGGGTTCGTAATTCATGCTTCACCTCAAACTGCAGCAGTTCCACTGCCGATGTGTATCAAAAGGCAGGTCACGTTAGAAAACGGACACTGCGACCGGGCCGCAGCTCTGCAGCCGGAGCAAAACCGCAGTAAACCACCGCACCACTGGTCTGTTCCAGCGGTATCCGGTCGGCCAGCAATGCGGCTGGGACGATCCCCTGTGGAACAGCCGATGGCGCCAACAACAGGTCTACCCTCACTTCACGGAAGAATTCCGGATGCCCCGTGTGCATGGCTACAAGATAACCGCCTGCATCCAGCAGCACCAGGTTCCCCTCCTCCTGATCCATCAGTGAAAACTGCAGCTTCTGCCAATCCACCTGGGTCACTGCGCCGCTGCCGAGGTCCTCAAGCCGGATGACCTGCTCCGCATCGAATGGAATGCCGGAGGAAGGCTCCTGCCTGAGGTCCAGCACCAGGTCCGGGCGGTCGATGCCTTGCTGTGCAAGCTGTTCGCGGACACGGTTCCAGTTTGCTGCGCCGCCCCGAAAGAGAACGACTGCCTGACCGTTTTGGCGGATGACTGCACAGGAATTGTTGGATGCACCGGCCAATTCAATGGTCACCACATCCCGCCCGAGCAGAGCGGCGAACAGGCCGGCAGTGCACAGAGTCACCGGAAGGAGCACTTTGAGCCAGCCCGCCCGGCCAAGCCGCACACACAAAAGGATCAGCACTGCCAAAAACGCCAAAACAAACAGCGTATAGGTTCTGGGCAGCGGCAGGACCGCAAACGGCAGGGCTGCGGCCTTCTTCGCCAAGGCGATCAGAAGCTTGGCACAAAGACCGGCGGGCAGAAGCAGCAGCTTCACCAGCGCACTGCTGTTCGGCAGAAGTCCCGCTCCGCAAGCCAGCAGGCCGAATATGGTGATGGGACCGGAGAGCCATGTGGTGAGCAGGTTGCCCACCACGGATGCTCCGCTGACCGTCAGCCCCTGAAGGAGCTGGACCGGCAGTGTGAACAGCGCTGCAAATACCGAGGGCAGTACCCAGCCGAGCAGGCTGAGTGCGATCTCCCTCAACGGACGATCGTCACCGTTTTGCTTCGCCCTGTTGATCACCCAGCCACAGACCAGAAGGCCCAGACAGGCACAGAAAGACAATTGAAACCCCAGATCACACACAGCATAGGGATTTGCCATGCACAAAAGCGCGCCGGCGATGCCCAGTGAGGTCAGCGGATCGGCAGCGGCAAACAAGAAACAGCCGAGGTCGGTGATGAGCATTGCGATGCCGGCTCGAATCACCGATGGGGTCATACCCACCAATCCCATGAGGAACACGGTGAATATCATGGAGAGCAGCGCACGGAGCCGCTGAAACCGCCCTTTGCGGTCTCGTTTTCCGGTGATGGTGCGGCTTGCAAGCGTAACGTGCAGACCGGATACCACCAGCAGATGCGAGATGCCTGCGCGGCGGAACATCAGCGACAGTTCTTCCGAAAGAAAGGAAGCATCGCCGATGCTCATGGCTGAGATCAGGCCCGCATAGGGTTGCCCCAGCGTATGCAGTACCGTCTGCGCCATGCTGCGGCTGAGACGGGTCATGCGATACTTCAGCGCATTGCTGCTCTGCAAAGGTTGATGTTCCCCCAGATACTCCGCCTCGAGGAACGCACCATCCGCATAGTACGCAAGGCGATATTCGGAGTCCTCGATCGTATACAGAGCCATACGGGCACTGAATCGATCACCCGGTTCAGCTGCCGGAAATGCGCCCGTATAAACACGGTAGCCGGCCGCCTCACCCTCTTCCGCTTCGATCGTCAGGATCCCGCGGCACATTCCGTCCTGGTAGGAAGGTGCTGCCGTTTCCACCCGCGCGGTCACAGTCACCTCACGGCCGGCTCGATGCCGGACCGGTGTGATGATCAACAGCTCCTGAGCGGCACTCAGCAGTACCGCAGCGACCACACCGGCGGCTGCCAGCCGAAGCGGGAGCGTGGATGCCGTGAGCTGCCCCTTCTTTCGGTACAGGGGCAATATGGCACAAAAAGCCGCCGGCAGCAAACAGACTGCCAGCGGCAAATGAGCGCACAGCAGCCTCGCCGCCAGAAAGCCAAAGCAAATACAGGCAAGCGGTCTGCTCATGATTTAGTGGAAGAACAGGGGCAGCGGCTCCAGAAAGACGATGTCTTTCCGCTCAGCGGCGTCGCCCTCAGCCAGTACGGCAGCCTTGCCCACCACTTCGCACTCGGTGTGGGACAGCAGATGCTCCAGTGCCATCAGAGAGCCGCCGGTGCTGATCACATCGTCCACGACCAGCACGCGCTTGCCCTTCATGGAATCCAGCTCGGCCCGGTCCACCACCAGCTTCTGCTGGCCGGCGGTGGTGATGGACTGATCCTCCACCACCACAGGGTCAGGCATATAGGCCTTGATGCCTTTGCGGGCCACCACGTAGGGCTTGCCGCTCTGGCGAGCCATCTCGTGGGCCAGAGGGATGCCCTTGGCCTCAGCGGTCAGCAGGACATCGAACTCAGGGCACTTCTTCAGCAGGTCCCTGGCACAGGCCACACACAGCTCGGGGTCGCCCAGCATGATGAAGCCCGCAATGGACAGCTTGTCGTTCAGCTTGCAGATGGGCAGCTCGCGGCCA